>JANOFA010000748.1:0-3148 GCA_031413355.1 Gemmatimonadota bacterium
TGATCTGGGTCACGCCCAAGGGCGCGCAGGGCAAGCGCGTGGCGGGCATCGGTGTGCAATTCAGCGACGGCCTTTCTGCCTCCGTTCCCGGAACCCTTCCCCGAGCCGCTGGCGCCAGCGGCGGGCGCAGCGATGCCCAGCGAGCCCGGGATGGTGGAGCGCCTTGAGGTGGAACGCGATCTGCCGCTGGATGATGCACCGCTCCCCGCTGTCAGCGTCGAGGAGTCGGGCGAGATCGAGGATGCGCCGTCTGCCTCTGAGCTCCACCTGATCTTCCCCGACGATGTGCCCCCGGTCACTGAGCCACGCGGCCGTCGCATCTCACTGGAACTGACGGGGCCGTTGCGTTCCACCACCGAGCCGGCGTCGGCGGAACCGGAGCCGGTCCTGACCGAGACGATGGCCGAGCTGTATGCAAGGCAGGGGCACTTCGGGGAAGCGCTCGCGGTGTACCGCCGGCTGGTGGAGCGGCAGCCGAATGACCGGCGGCTGGCCGACCGGGTGCGCGAGCTCGAGGCGATGGATCACACCGGTGCGCGGCGGCTGTCCTATATCGCCATGGATACCGGGGGCGAATCGGTGGAATCGTTCTTCCGCGCGCTGGTCGAGGCCCGGCCCATGGGCGCCGGTGCCCCGTCGCCAGGCCGGTCGGAGCCGGACGACGGCAGTGGCGCACCAACCCGGCCGGCCAGCGATCCACTCTCGTTGAGCGCGATCTTCGGCGAAGAATCGCCCCAATCCGCCCCGCCCGCGGAGCCGACCCCTCCCTCGGGCGGAAGCGACGCCTTCTCCTTCGATCAGTTCTTCGGGAGCACCAGTTCCGGCAGTGACAGTGCCTCGCGCCCGCGGGGCACCGGCCCGGGGGGAGAGGACCTCGATCAGTTTCAGCACTGGCTGAAAGGCCTGAAGCGCTGATGCGCATTGCCGTTCTCAATGGCCCCAACCTGAACCTGCTCGGCACGCGCGAACCGGAGGTCTACGGATCAACGACGCTGGCAGAACTGGAACAGCAGGTCCGGGCGGAGGCGGCCCGCCTGAAGGTGACCCTCACCTGGATGCAGACGAATCATGAGGGCGCGTTCGTCGACGCGGTCCAGGCGCTGCGCGGTCAGGTGGATGGCGCCATCGTGAACGCCGCGGCCTTCACCCACACCAGCCTGGCCATCCGTGATGCGTTCCTCGCTGTCAAGGTCCCCTTCGTCGAAGTCCACCTATCCAACATCTTTGCGCGGGAAGCGGAACGGCGGCACTCCCGACTGGCGGACCTCGCGCTTGGCGTCGTGGCCGGCTTCGGTCCGGCGGGGTACTCGATGGCCCTCCAGGCGCTGGTGACCCGGCTCAGTGGCGGCTGATCTCCGACTGGCGCGGCAGGCGGCATTGCGGGACCGGCTGGCGGCGCAGGGGCTCGATACTGTGGTGGTCCAGTCGCTGCCGAACATCCGCTACCTGACCGGATTCACCGGTTCCTCCGCCCTCCTGCTGCTGCGCGCGGCAGATGCCGTGCTCGTCACCGATTTTCGCTACGCCGCCCAGGCGCCGCGCGAGGCAGGGAATGCGGCGCGGGTCGAGATCGACCAGGTCAATGTGTGGGATCGGCTGAAGCGGGTGCTGGCCGAGCAATCAGGTGGAACTGCCGGCTTCGAGGCGCACATCGCCACGGTGCGGGAGCGGGAACGGCTGGAGGGACTCGGCCCGCGACGGTGGGAGACGACCAGTGAGCTGGTCGAACGGCTGCGGATGATCAAGGACCCCGGCGAGATCGCCGCGATCCGCGCCGCCGCCTCACTCGCCCAGGAGGCGTTCGGCGAATTTCTCCCGACCGTCCGGGTGGATCAGACCGAGTTCAGCATCGCCGCCCGGCTGGAATCGGCCCTCCGTACCCGGGGCAGCGAGTGGCATCCGTTTCCCACGATTGTGGCCTCCGGCGCGCGCAGTGCGCTGCCGCATGCCCGAACCAGCGGGCGGACGGTGGGGCGGGGCGAATGGCTGTTGCTTGACTTCGGTGCGCAGGTGGACGGATACTGTGCCGATCTCACCCGAACGGTGGTGGTGGGGGGCCGGGCCGACGAACGGCAGCGCGCGGTCTATGAAATCGTTCAGCAGGCGCAGCAGCGTGCCATCGAAAACCTGCGGGCAGGGCTGAGCGGACGCGAGGCGGATGGGCTGGCCCGGGAAGTGATCACCCAGCGGGGATACGGGGAAGCGTTCGGTCATTCGCTGGGACACGGTCTGGGCCTGGAAGTGCACGAGGCTCCGCGCCTCTCGCCCACCGCCGACACCCCGCTGCCCGCCGATGCGGTCGTCACCGTGGAGCCGGGCATCTATCTTCCCGGCTGGGGCGGCGTCCGCCTCGAGGATGATGTGCGGTTGACCGCGGACGGGGCGGAGCTGCTGTCGGACAATGCGGTTGATTTGATCGAGTTGGTTTGAGGACGGGAGCGGGCAGGTGGCGGTTGGCAGGTGGCAGTATGCAGCGAGCATGGGGTGGCCGAATTGCTGCCAACTCCGCTCTCGCTTCGACCCTGTCACCTGCTGCCTGCTCCCTGCCACCTGTCACCTGCCACCTGTCACCTAGAGACTGAGCAGACATGACTCCCAAAGAAGCGCAGGAACTCGCCCAGCTGCTGGGCAAGATGCCCGGCATCCGCACGGTGGAGCTGAAAGACGTGCGCAAGCTGGCGGAGCTGCTGCACGAGTTTCCCGAGCTCGGCTCGATTGAGGTGAAGGGTCTCTTCGATACCGGCGTCGTGATGACCCGGACCGGGCAGTCGAGTTTCCCGGCGGCGCCGATGATGCTGGCGCCGGCGGTGAGTGCTCCCGCCGCCGCCCCGCCGCCCGCTTCGTCGGCGGCGGCTCCGGCCCCCGCGGTGGCGTCGGTGCTGAAGGAGATCAAGTCGCCGATGGTGGGGACGTTCTACAAGTCGCCCGAACCCGGCGCCCAGGCCTACGTGAAGGTGGGCAGCCGGGTCACCTCCGGGGCGGCGGTCTGCATCATCGAGGCGATGAAGATCATGAATGAAATCGAATCCGAAGTGACCGGTATCGTCCGCGAAATCTGTGTCGAGGACTCGCAGCCGGTGGAATTCGGTACCGTCCTCTTCCGGGTCGATCCCAATGGCTGAACCCACCGGCCCCGCGGCGATCCAGC
>JANOFA010000749.1:0-1685 GCA_031413355.1 Gemmatimonadota bacterium
TCGTGCTGCAGCAATCCGTGCAGCATCTGGCGATAGGTCTGTCCCGTGCCCATCGACTGATCCCGCGTTTCTCCCACCGTCTCGTCCAGCCGCGCCTCCGGGAAGCGTGACAGCTCCTCGGCGAGTAACGAGTGGGCCTCGCTCAATTCGTTCACCGCCGCACTCCAGTTCGCCGGGCTCACCGCGGTTGGTGCGGGCCAGTCCCCTTCTTCCGGCACCTGCCAGACGCCTAGTTGCAGCCGCCGCCGCACCTCGCGGATCCAGGCCGTGAGATGCAGCGTGATCTCCCAGATGCTGTGGGCGTTGGGGATCGGATGAGCCGCCGCGTCGGTAGTGATGATATCCGCCAGCACCTGGTCGATATTCGGGCCGTACCAGGGGTCGCCCTCGGCGATCCGGCCGAACTGGTCGGCAAACACCTCAGTAGACGACATCACCCGCTCCCTGATCATGGTTCAGCCGCCGGTCTTGCCCCGGAAGATCCCGTCCCGAATCCGCGCCGCTTTCGGGCTCGCGGCGGGGTCGGCCACCAGCCGTGTCATCACATTGGCAACAGCCCGTACCTTCCCTGCCAGCGTCAGCGTGGTGCCACCGCGCTTCACGACGAACGGAATATCTGCGCCATCCTTCCCCGCGTAGGTCTCACGATACAGCTGGAATGTCGGTTCCCCGTTGATCGCAATTGTGCCAAGGCTCACGAGGATGTCGCCCGGCTGTATGCCGGCCACCGCTGCGGCGCTGCCCGGGGCCACCTGGAGCACATGCGTCCCGGTGGAATCCACCTGGGTGTTGATGCCGAGGCGAGGAAGATAAATCGTGTCGCGCTGCAGGCGGAATCCGGCGAGCGGGAGAACACTGTCCCACGGATAGGCCTCGCGCCCATCGATGAAGCGATCGTGAAAACCGGGGAAGTCGCGCCCCGCCGCCGCACGCACAGCACCCCACCACTCCTTGCCGTTGAAGCCGAGCCCATTTTTGTAGCTGTTGCGATAGGCCTGCCGCATCACTTCGTCGAGGGAGCGCCGGTTGTCGGACGCATCACGAATCAGGATGTCCAGCATGAAGCCGGCGAGGGAGCCCTTGGGGTAGTAGACGTATCCCGTGCCATCGGTCGGCTGGATCCAGGTGGTGAGCGAGGCATCCTCGAGCGCGACGGGGATGGTCTGGGAGACGCCGGTGATCTTCCCCTCAGTGGTGCTCAGGAACTCCGCCGAATCGACGATGCCGCCGCGCACCAGCGTGAGGTCAGCGTAGTAGTCGGTGATCCCTTCGCTCACCCACAGCCACGGCGTCGGCTGCGGCATGTCATAGCGGTATGGCACCATCTCGGCCGGCCGGAGCCGCTTCACGTTGAACGCATGGAACATTTCGTGGGCCGTGACCGACGAGACCCACGGCTGCCCGATCCCGGTCGGTGTGTACAGCCCGACGTGGGAGTTCTGGTGCTCCAGCGCGGAGCCACCCTGCGAGACGGAGTCGAACACCATCATCGTGGTGTAGTTGTCGTACGGCGTCTCGCCAAAGACCGCGATCTGGGGGGCAAACATCCGGCGATAGTCGGCCCAGAACGCTTCGCGCGCGGCGCCGCTCAGGGTACCGGCGGGATAGGTCGCGAGCCGGACGTTGAGGTTTCCCACCATCGCGCTGTCATAGTCGAACGCGCCAACGAAGAATGGCATGTCGAC
>JANOFA010000750.1:0-1582 GCA_031413355.1 Gemmatimonadota bacterium
GGTGTCACCCCCGCGGGTCCACGCACGCCGGGCCAGGCCTGCATGGAGCTGACGATCACGCTTTCGGCAGGCGTCAGGTACGGCGCATGAGTTTTCCTTCCCGGCTCGATATTCCCGAGGATGTCCTCGAGATTGCCCGGACTCTTGAAGAGGCGGGGCATGAAGCATGGTGCGTCGGCGGCGCCATCCGCGACACCCTGCTGGGCGAGGCCAATACCGACTACGACATCGCTACCTCGGCGACGCCGGACGTGGTCCAGCGGCTGTTCAAGCACACCGTGCCGGTGGGCGAGCGGTTCGGCACCGTGGCGGTCCGCACCCGCAGGCGGCACCACGAGGTGACCACATTCCGTCGCGATGTCAGCACCGACGGGCGGCATGCGGTCGTGGAGTTTGGCGTGTCGCTCGAGGACGATCTCGCCCGGCGCGACTTCACCATCAACGCGATCGCGCATCATCCGCTGCGGCATGAGTGGCGCGACCCGTTCAACGGCGCGGCGGACCTGCAGCGCAAGCTGATCCGCGCGGTGGGTGAACCCGAGACCCGGTTCCGCGAGGACTACCTGCGGATCCTGCGCGGCATCCGGTTCGCCGGCCGGTTCGGCTTTGCCATCGATCCGCCGACCTGGACGGCGATGCTGGCCTGCGCCGATGGGTTTCCCCGGCTCTCCGCCGAGCGAGTGCGGGAGGAGTGGTACAAGGGATTGCGCACCGCGCGCTCGCTATCGCAGATGGTCGAGCTGTGGCGTTCGTGCGGCGCCGCCCAGGCCTGGATTCCCAAGCTGATGGCCGACGGCCACAGGCAGGCGACGCCGGAGGTCTCACCCACCGGCTCGCCACTGGTGCAGCGGCACCAGTACGTGGGCCGACTGGCGGACCGTGTCGCGGCCATGCCCCCTGTCGTCGGCGAGTCCGGCGGCGACCTCCCGCGTGATCCCGTGCTGCTCACCACGCTCTTCTGCCTCGATCCGATCGCGGTGCTGGTGCGGCTCAAGTCGCCCAACGCCGAGATCGCGCGGGCCACCGCCATGGTGATGGGACCGCCGGAGCCCGAGGGGATATCGCCGGTGGCGGTCCGGCGGTGGATGGCCGCGGTCGGAGAGGCCGCCGAGGACATGACGGCCCTCTGGTGGCTTCGCCATGGTTCAGCGCCCAGCTGGGAGCCGGTGATGCATGGTATCCGGGAACGGGGCGAGGCGCTCAGCCGCAAGCAGCTTGCCATCTCGGGGACCGACCTGCGGACGCTTGGTGTGCCGCCGGGGCCGCAGATGGGTGCTGTGCTGGACCGGCTGCTTGCCATGGTAGTCGATGATCCAACGCTGAATTCGCGGGAAACCTTGCTCGCGCGCGCGCGCGCCATGCCATGAGCGCGCTCGTCTTCGCACTGGTGGCGGCCTGCGGCAACCTGCTGGGTGGCTGGGCGGTGGTGCGCCACGAGCGCCGCAGTCTCGCGGTCATCGAACTCTTCCTGGCCTTCGGCGCCGGCTTCATGATCGCCGTTACCCTGCTTGAGGTGGCACCCGAGGCCCTCGCCCGCCGGGATGATGCGCCGATCTTCATTCTGCTGGGTTATCTCGCCGTG
>JANOFA010000751.1:0-6097 GCA_031413355.1 Gemmatimonadota bacterium
ATCCTCGAGCTGTGCGACGGGAACCGCACGCTGGCCCAGATCAGCGCCGAGTTGAGTATCCGCTACGCTTCGGACGTGACGGCCGACGTCACCGACTACCTGACCACCATGTTTGACCGCGACCTCGTGACGGTCGCGGACCACTAGACGCCCGGTGGCTCCCATGGCACTCAATCAGCCGACGACGCTCCTGGCAGAGCTGACCTATCGCTGCCCGCTGCACTGTCCCTACTGCTCCAACCCGCTGCAGATGACCCGCGCCGACGCGGAGCTGTCAACCGACGACTGGAAACGGGTCTTCACCCAGGCCCGCAACCTCGGCGTGCTGCAGCTCGGCCTCTCCGGCGGCGAGCCGCTGGTGCGGAAGGACCTGGAGGAGCTGGTCGCCCACGCGCGCGAGGAAGGGCTCTACACCACGCTGGTGACTTCCGCGCTCGGGCTCACGCGGCAACGCGCCGAGCGGCTCAAGGCCGCCGGCATCGATCATGTCCAGATCTCGTTCCAGGATACCGATACGGCCAATGCGGAGCGGATCGCAGGTGTGCGGTCGGTGAAGCAGAAGCTGGAAGGGGCGGCGCTGGTGAAGTCGCTCGATCTCGCCTTCTCGGTGAACGTCGTGCTGCACCGGGGCAATCTGGACCGGCTGGGGGAGATCATCGAGATGGCGGCGGAGCTGGGCGCGGATCGGGTGGAGCTGGCCAACACTCAGTACTACGGCTGGGCCTCGAAAAACCGTCACATGCTCATGCCCACGCGGGAGCAGGTGGAGCGCTCGCGGCCGATCGCGGAGGCGGCGATCAAGCGGTACAAGGGGAAGATGCAGATCCTCTACGTGCTGCCGGACTACTACGAGGAATATCCCAAGCCCTGCTATGGTGGCTGGGGCAATGTCTACATCCTGGTGACCCCGGAGGGCCGGGCGCTGCCGTGCCATGGGGCGACCCAGATTCCCCACCTGCAGTTCGTCAACGTCCGGGACCATGCGCTCGAGTGGATCTGGACCCAATCGCCGATCTTCAACGCCTTCCGGGGCAACGACTGGATGCAGGAGCCCTGCCGCAGCTGCCCGCGCAAGGAGAAGGACTTTGGCGGCTGCCGCTGCCAGGCCTTCGCCCTCACCGGCGATGCCACCAACACCGACCCGGTCTGTTCGCTCAGCCCTCGGCACGACATCATCACCGGAGCGCTGACCGAGACGACGGCACCACTGGAGTATGTCTATCGCGAGGTCGCGGCGGCGGGATCGGAGTAGGCGCGCACGCGGTCGATCCCGCGGGTGGGGGCCGACCGCCGGTGGGCCCGGTCAACCACAGCCACCCCCCACCCGCTCCACCGTCACCTGCTGCACAATCCGGGTGCGGAACGGCGACTGGACCACTCCACCGCGGGGCACGCTCACATCCACCGTGATGGTCCGCTCCCATCGCACCAGGCCCAGCTCCACCGACCAGAAGATGGTCCCCGTTTCGTCCTCCACCCGGGTCGCCCGGACCTCGCTCGAATCCGGCAGCAGCCGGAGTTCACTGCGTGATATCCGCCGGATCAGCCGGTAACGCTCCACCCGTCGTCCCGCATGCCGCCCGTCGGAGAGACGGGTGATGACGGTGCCAAAGCCATCCTTCCACCCCGTTCCCGGCGCAAGCCCCACCTGCGGTAGTGGCGGCAGCAAATCCTCCAGCGCACCGTTCAGCTCCGCGACCTGTGCAACATCATCCGGGATGAACGGCCGATCGGTGACGGTGAGCCCGCCCTGGCGGGTGAGGAGGCCGGTGAACCGTCCGCCGATCACGCCATCGGTCTCCGGCACCAGTCGCTCCCCGTTGCCCTCGCGCCAGACGTCGAGCGTATCGAACCATGCCTCGAGAGCGATCAGGGTGTCGCTGGGGGTAGCGCGCAGGCGGATCACTCCGTCACGACGGCTCGTCTCCCGCGAGCGCTCCCGCGCGCCCTCGAGCCGGATGTCGGAGCTCAGTGTCTGGCGGTAGGCCGCACAGTCGAGTTGGGCGGGATGGTAGGCGGGTGGGGCGGCGGTCTGGGTGAGCCCGGCGCCGGCCAGCAGTGGCGCGAGGAGCCAGCGGGGTCCGAAAGGCGGGTTCAATGGCGACGGAAGTATCGCCAGGCGGCGAATCCAGCCAGCAGCAGGAGCAGGACGACAAGGCGCCACCGGGATTTTGGCGGCCGCTTGCGTCCCTTGCTTTCCGGCATGAGAATGGGAATATCTACCTCCGAAATCGTGCGCGCCCTCGTCTGACCGTCCTCCATTCCTCACCGCTCTCCCGTCAGGACCTAGCCATTATGCCATCATTTGCGACCCTGCGCCACGCCACGACGGCCTCCCTGCTGGCCGGCCTGTGCGTCACGATGTACTCCAGCGAGGCGGCGGCCCAGGCCGCGCCGGAGCGGACCGTCATCCATGCCGGCCGGCTGATCGACGGCCAGGGCGCCCCGCCCCGCACCGATCAGGGCATCCTGATCGAAGGGGAGCGGATCCTCCGCGTCGGACCGTGGGCGGAGCTGCGGGCCGCGGCCGATTCGGCGCGGGTGATCGATTTGAGCACCCGCACCGTGCTACCGGGGCTCATCGACAATCACGTCCACATTCTGCTGCAGGGCGACATCACCGCCCAGGACTACGACAATCAGCTGCTCAAGGAGTCGATTCCGTATCGCACCATCCGGGCGACCGTCGCGGTAAAGACCGCGCTCATGAATGGCTTCACGACCATGCGCGACCTCGAAACCGAGGGCGCCATGTACGCCGATGTCGATATCAGGAACGCGATCAACCGGGGCATCATCCCCGGGCCCCGGATGTATGTCTCCACCCGCGCCTTCAGCGCCACCGGCATGTACCCGCTCAGCGGCTACTCCTGGGAGCTGCGCGTCCCCGAAGGGGTGCAGATTGTCGACGGAGCGGACAATATCCGCCGCGCGGTCCGGGAACAGGTCAAGTACGGCGCCGACTGGATCAAGGTGTATGTCGACCGGCGCTATCACATCGGCGGGGATGGCCGGCTCCGTAGCTGGGTCAACTACACCGACGAGGAACTCAGGGCCTTTGCCGACGAAGCCCACCGCCTGGGCCGCAAGATCGCCGGCCACGCGATCGGCTGGGACGGGATCGACGCCGCACTTCGCGCCGGCTTCAACACCATCGAACACGGCGACGGTCTCACGCCGGACCTGATCGACCGGATGGTCAAGCAGAAGGTCTACTGGTGCCCCACGATCTTCGTCGGGGACTACGTCGCCGAGGGACGCGGCGGGATCTGGCCGAAGATGGTGGAAATCGAGCGAGTGGCGTTCGGCGAGGCGGTGAAGCGGGGGCTCCTCCCCTACATCTCCTATGGCACCGATGCAGGAGGCTATGCCTGGACCGAGCCCCAGGCCAGGGAACTGGACTACATGGTTCGCTACGGCATGACACCCATGCAGGCGATTCAGTCAGCCACCACCGTGGCGGCCCGGCTGCTCGACATGGCGGACCAGATCGGCATGATCGCCCCGGGACGCTACGCCGACATCATCGCCACAACCGGCGATCCGCTGGCGGACATCACCGAGCTGCAGCGGGTCGGGTTCGTGATGAAGGGCGGGGTCGTCTACAAACAGTGACTCAAGCTGGCCGCAAGTAAGGGCCGCCTATAGGCGGCCCCAACGTGCGGCCCCTACTCCGCCCCCATGAACGGGTACCGATAGTCCGTCGGCGAGACCAGCGTCTCCTTGATGCTGCGGGGCGAGACCCACCGCATCAGGTTGAGCACCGAGCCGGCCTTGTCGTTCGTTCCGCTCGCGCGCGCACCGCCGAACGGCTGCTGCCCCACCACCGCGCCGGTCGGCTTGTCATTCACGTAGAAGTTGCCCGCCGCGTGCCGCAGGGCCACCGTCGCCTCGGCGACCGCCCGCCGGTCCCGGGCAAAGACGGCCCCAGTCAGCGCGTAGGGCGAGGTCGAGTCCACCAGCGCGAGCGTCTCGGTCCAGCGGGCGTCGGGGTAGACGTGCAGCGTGAGCACCGGGCCAAACAGCTCATCGCACATCGTCCGATACCGCGGATCCTCCGCCTGCAGCAGCGTCGGCTCCACATAGAATCCCGTGTCGGCATTCCCCTTCCCGCCAGCCAGCACCGTCACACCCGCGTCGGTCTTTGCGCGCGCCAGGTACCCGGTGATCCGATCATAGGCCCGCTGGTCGATCACCGCGCCCATGAAGTTGCGGAAGTCGCTGATGTCGCCCATCCGGATGTCGGCCATCATGGCCAGCACCCGCTCTTTGACCCGCGGCCAGAGGCTGGCCGGCACATACGCCCGCGAGGCCGCACTGCACTTCTGTCCCTGGTACTCGAAGGCGCCGCGTACCAGCGCCACGGCCAGCGCATCCGGGTCCGCGCTCGGATGCGCCAGCACGAAGTCCTTGCCTCCGGTCTCGCCCACGATCCGCGGATAGGTGCGGTACGTGCCAAGGTGCTCGCCGATCTGGCGCCACAGCATCTGGAAGACGGTGGTCGAGCCGGTGAAGTGGATCCCGGCGAAGTCGGGGTCGGCGAGCAGCAGATTGCTGACCTGCGTTGAATCCCCCGGCAGGAAGTTGATGACCCCCGGCGGGAGCCCCGCCGCCTCGAGCACCCGCATGACGTAGTAGTTGCTGAGCAGCGCGGTATGCGAGGGCTTCCACTGGACGACGTTGCCCATGAGCGCCGGTGCGGTCGGAAGGTTGCCGCCGATCGCCGTAAAATTGAACGGCGTCACGGCGTAAACGAACCCTTCAAGCGACCGGTGTTCCATCCGGTTCCAGATTCCCGGCGAGGAGATCGGCTGCTCCCGGTAGAGCTGCTCCGCGAAATGAACATTGAACCGCCAGAAGTCGATCAGCTCGCAGGCACTGTCAATCTCGGCCTGAAACGCGGTCTTGCTCTGCCCCAGCATCGTGGCCGCGTTCACCGTGGCCCGCCACGGGCCGGCCAGCAGGTCCGCCGCCTTGAGGAAGATGGCCGAGCGATCCGCGAAGGACATCGCCGACCACTCCCGCCACGCGGTGCGGCTGCTCTCCAGCGCGAGCCCGATCGTCGCCGCATCGGCGAGGTGGGCCCGGGCCAGAACCCGATGGTGATCATGCGGGCTCACCACGTCGATCAGCTTGCCGGTGCGAATCTCCTTCCCGCCCACGATGACCGGGATCTCGATCGTCTCCTCGCGCATCGCCGCCAGGGCGGCCTTCAGCGTGGCCCGTTCTGGCGAGCCCGGCGCGTAGCCGAGGATCGGATCGTTGTACGGCTGGGGGAGATTCGGGACACCGTTCATGCGGACCGCCGGAAGAAGAGGCGGGAGAGATTAGCCGGAGGAACGCATGACGGGCAAGGGCGACGGCCTAGGGAGAGGGGAGCTTGCCTTCTTTCGCCACCAGGCCTGGCCAGTTCGCTTCGGCCTGCGACAGATACGTCGCCTGGTCCCGATTGAACTTCCGCTGGACCCCAGCATCGTAGTTGAGGATCAGCCGCCCGTTGATGATCTGCCAGGTGCTGATCTGCACCGGCGCGGCATAGTTCCGTGAAGCGCCGTAGGCACAGAATCCGCCGAAGCCTGGCACGTACTTTTCCGGTGCTGCCAGAAAGGCCGTCAGATGTTCCGCCGTCGCGAAATAGTAGGCGGCACCGCCATGCCTCGCCGACTGCGCGGGAACACCCCGCACCGCCGCGCTGTCGCTGAAGAACGCCACCGCGTCGTACCCCTGCAGCGCGACTCCCTGCCGGTTCACGTTCACCAGCACCTTGCCGTCCGGCGCCTGCGCCACCGCCGGCGCGGTGCCCAACAGGACCAGCAAGATTGCGCACTTCACCCGCCGCAGACCGCTCATGACTTCCCCCCCCTTCTCGTGTGGCAAGCCGTCGTGCCCAGTGCCGACAGTGCTATTCAGGGGGTGAAACGACACCGGGCGCTGCCGGGTTCCCTACCTGGGATCCGCACTCGCTCTGAGACCGGGAAGGAGCTGCACCGCACTGGGTTGGACCGACACCGTCCACTGGCGGTCGTAGTAGAGACAGAGCTTCTGGTGCACCAGACGGGACACCTCGATCTCCAGGTCGTAACCCCGCGCCTGCGGC
>JANOFA010000752.1:0-3936 GCA_031413355.1 Gemmatimonadota bacterium
ACCGCCTCGAGCGGGAGCTGGGGCAGGGGGGCATGGCCACGGTCTACCTTGCGGAGGACCTGAAGCACCACCGCCAGGTGGCCGTCAAGGTCCTGCGCCCCGAACTCGCGGCCAGCATCGGGCCGGAGCGGTTCGCCAAGGAAATCGAAGTCGCCGCCCGCCTGCAGCATCCCCACATCCTCGGTGTGTTCGACTCCGGCGACGCCGACGGCTTCTTCTACTACGTGATGCCCTACGTGGAAGGGGAGACCCTTCGCGACCGCTTGGCGCGAGCCGGCGAGCTGCCGGTGCCCGACGCGGTGCGGCTCTTGAGCGAAATCGCCGAGGCGCTGGCGGTGGCCCACAAGGCCGGCGTGGTCCACCGGGACATCAAGCCGGAGAACATCCTCCTCTCCGGCCGGCATGCGCTGGTGATGGACTTCGGCGTGGCCAAGGCGGTGAGCGAGGCCTCGGGCCGCCAGCAGCTCACCACCGCGGGCGTGGCGCTCGGCACGCCGGCCTACATGGCGCCGGAGCAGGCCTCGGCCGATCCGCAGATGGATGGTCGGGTGGACATCTACGCCTTGGGCGTGCTGGGCTACGAGATGCTCACCGGGCACACGCCTTTCCCCGGCCTCAATCCGCAGCAGACCCTCGCGGCCCATGTCACCCAGACGCCGGTGGCGGTGGGACAGCAGCGCGCCGGCTTGTCGCCGGCGCTCGAGAGCGTGGTGATGCGCTGCCTCGCGAAGCGGCCCGCCGATCGCTTTCAATCGGCCGACGAACTGGTGGCGGCGCTCGAGCCGCTGGCGACGCCGAGCGGCGGGATGACACCGACGCACACCCAGCCGATCCAGGCAACACTGCCGATGGCCGGCTCCCGGCGCCGGCTGGCGCTCGGCGTCGGCGCGGTGATCGTCCTGGCCCTCGTCGTGATCGCTGCGTTGGCGATTCGCCTCGGACGGACCGGGCGCCCGGCGGCGGCGGCGGTGGAACAGCGACAGCTCACCTTCACCGGCGATGCGTTCAAGCCGGCCCTCTCCCCCGATGGCAAGTGGCTGGCCTGGGTCTCGGGCGACTCGGCCCTGCTGGTGCAGGAAGTCGCCGGCGGCCGCGCCGTTCCCATCCTCCACGCCCAGTTCCTGCGGCAACCTGTCTGGAGCCCCGACGGCGAGCGCATGCTCATCGGCGCCACGCTTGAGGGCGACATGGCCCGCGACGCGGTCTGGGAAATCCCCCGCCTCGGCGGGGAGCCGAATCGCGTCGGCGGCAACGCCTATTCATACGACTACTCCCCGGACGGCCGGAACATCGCCTGGGTGGTGTTCGATACTCTGGGGATCACCGACCGGAAGACTGGCAGAGAGGTCCGTCGCCTCGCCGTTCCGGGTGCGTTCTTCATAGGCTCGGTGAGATGGAGCCCCGACGGCCGGTGGCTGGCCCTGAGTGGGTACACGGCCGACTCGGGGGCGGTCTTCCTCATGGATTCGACCGGGCCGACACGTCACCCGGTGTCGAAAATCAGGGGGCCGATCGTCTGGAACGGAGACGGAACGGCGCTCTACATCCTGACCCAGTCCGGGATCGTCCGGCAGCAGATCGACCGGCGCACCGGTGCTCCGCGCGATAGCAGTGAGGCCGTGTTGTCGGGTCTCACCGGTGCCTTCGACTTCAGCCTGTCGCGGGATGGCCGAACGCTGGTCCTGACCCGCGGCCCGGTGAGCAATCGCAATGTGGCGGTAAACGTGCCGGCTTCCGGCAAACTCGCCGGCATCGAGGCCGTCCCCCTGAGTTCGGGGACGGGAGGAGTCGGCCCCCCGGCGGTGTCACCCGACGGCCGCTGGGTGGCGTGGTCGGAGCGGGCCGGCCCTTCAAGGAGCGTCTTGATAGCGCCCTTTGCCGGCAGCGCCTCCAGGACCATCGCGCGATACGAAGGGTCGTGGGTGTCCGACCTGCGCTGGGCCCCCGACAGCCGGAGCTTCGCGTATTTCGCCGGGGACTCGAACCGGTACGACCTCTACACCGCCACGACGGACGGGGCGGCGCCGCACCGGGTCACGACAATGTCCGTCGGCCTCTGGGTCACTGTTGCGGACTACTGGACCTGGGCCACGCAGGGGTTGGTCGTCCCGGACAGCGCTCAGCGCGGCTGGCTGCTTGTCGACCCATCCTCAGGGCGCGCGCAACCGCTCGCGTCGAATGACTCTCTCATAGGGCTCTACTCGCCGCTGCTGTCACCCGATGGGAAGACCCTCATCGCCGCCCACTCTCGGCCATGGGGTTTCTGGAACGACGTCTGGCAACGCGGGGTCGGCGCCGGCTCCAGCGCCTGGACGAAAGTGCCCTCCTCGGCCCCGGGGGATCCCGTCCTGCTGCGTTGGGACGGCGGCGGCCTCTATGCGGCGATGCGTAGACCGACCGGGCCCCAGATGGCAAGGTTCGAGGTCTGGCGCGCCCGAGCGCCAGGCGCGCCGTTCACGCCCCTGCTCACCGGCTTGCGCTGGTGCACCAGTTTCTCTGCGCCCTCGCTCTCGGATGACAACAGGCATCTCGCCTGTCAACAGACAACGACCGCCACGGACATCTGGCTGGTCACGGGGTTCGACGCCGGCGCGCGGTGAATCGTCCTCAGACCGGACGGTTGGAACCAGGCCACGGGCTGGCGACCCGGGCCAATTGGCCCCTAATCCCGCTTGGCGATCCTTGCCCCATACTGGAGGTGCCGTGAAGGGAATCCTCGGTCTTGCCGCCACGCTCGCGCTCGCGGTTGCCCCGCCGGCCACCGCCCAGGTGTCGCGCGCGTCCCGTCCCCCCGCTCCCCCGATACCCGACGTGCCGTTCACGAGCTACACGCTCAAGAACGGGCTCACGCTGCTGGTGCATGAGGATCACAAGGCGCCGATCGTCGCGGTGAACGTCTGGTACCATGTGGGCTCGAAGAATGAGAAGCCGGGGCACACCGGGTTCGCGCACCTCTTCGAGCACCTGATGTTCAACGGCAGAGAAAACTTCAAGGACGACTACTTCTCCGCGGTGGAGCCGGTCGGTGCCACTGACCTCAACGGCACCACCAACGAGGACCGCACCAACTACTTCCAGAACGTTCCCATTTCGGCACTCGATCGCATCCTGTGGCTGGAGTCCGACCGCATGGGACACCTGCTGGGGGCCCTCGACCAGCCGGTCCTTGACGAGCAGCGCGGGGTGGTGCAGAACGAGAAGCGACAGGGCGAAAGCCAGCCCTATGGCAAGTCGTGGATCACCATCACCGAAAGCACCTATCCCCAGGGGCATCCCTATTCCTGGTCGGTCATCGGGTCGCTGGAGGACCTGAACGCCGCATCGTTGCAGGATGTGAAGGACTGGTTCCTCGCCTACTACGGTGCGGCGAATGCGACGCTTGTCGTGGCCGGTGACGTGAATCCCGAGGTGGTGCGGCAGCGAGTGGAGTACTACTTCGGTGACATCCCCTCAGGCCCCCCGGTCGCGCGACACACCGAGTGGATCGCGAAGAACACCGGGACGCACCGGCAGGTCCTGCAGGATCGGGTGCCCCAGTCGCGGATCTACAAGATCTGGAACGTGCCGCCCTACGGCAGCCCGGACGAGACGTACCTCGAGCTCGTTGCGATGCTCCTGGGCCAGGGAAAGTCCTCGCGTCTTTACCAGAGCCTGGTCTACGACCAGAAGATTGCGACTGATGTCGTGGCCTTCGTGGATGCCCGCGAGATCGGCTCCCAGGTGTATCTCTGGGCCACCGTGCAGCCGGGCGGAAGTGCGGCGCAGGTGGAGAAGGCGATGGATAGCGTGATCGCCAGCTTCCTCCGGACTGGACCGACACCAGCGGAACTCGAACGTGTTAAGACGACGTACCGCGCCGACTTCGTGCGCGGCCTCGAGCGGATCGGCGGGTTCGGCGGGAAGTCTGACGTGCTGGCGCGGAACCAGGTCTACCTC
>JANOFA010000753.1:0-4701 GCA_031413355.1 Gemmatimonadota bacterium
GAATGGACAGCCTATTTGGTTGTCCCATTACGCTCATCGTGTTTGGATGCGCGCGCACTACGGCGCGTGGCATCTTTACGGGCATAGCCATCATTCACTGCCGGATGACCCGCATGCGCGCAGTCTCGACGTGGGCGTGGACGCGACGGCCGTACGGCTGGGCCGACCCGACCTGTACGGCACTGGAGCGATCGCATCGGGGCGGTGGACGAGACCGGCCAGGTCATCTTTGGCGACCAGCTGCTCGTGCTGTATGGCCGTGATGCCGTTCGCCGTTTTGGACCCGGTGTCCCCGTCATCTTCGACGTGAAGTGCTCTGAACTCCTGCCCGTCGCGTTGCGCGCAGCCGGCGCCATCCCCGAGATGTGGAAGACCGGCCACTCGCTCATCAAGGCGCGGATGAAGCAACTGGCCGCCCCGCTCGCGGGGGAGATGAGCGGCCACATGTTTTTTGGAGGCGACTGGTACGGATTCGATGACGCCCTTTTCGGCGCCGCGCGCCTGCTGGAGATCGTCGCGGCCGGTCCCGGTGGCCTTGCTGTCCTGCTCGCCGATCTCCCCCGCACCTTCACCACACCGGAAATCCGCTTCGATTGCCCCGAGGAGCGGAAGTTCGCCCTGGTGGAGCAGGCCTCGAAGCACTTCGCCGCCAAGTACCCAGTCAACCCCATTGATGGCGTGCGCATGACCTTCGCGCATGGCTGGGGCCTCGTCCGCGCCAGCAACACCCAGCCGGTGCTGGTCCTCCGGTTCGAGGCGACCACGGAAGCCGACCTTGCGGTATATCAGGCGGAAGTGATGGGCTGGCTGGAACAGGCAATGCACTAACTCCCGTCCAACCGTCCAACCGCCCAACCGCCTACTTGCCCAACCGCCCAACCGCCTGATCGCCCAACCGCCTAATCGCCCAACCGCCCAATCGCCCAATCGCCCAACCGCCCAACCGCCTAATCGCCCAACCGCTGACGACTCCGCCAACCTAGCATTACCTTCCTCCCCCATGTCCCCCCGGGCCGCTCGCATCACCCTCGTCGTCCTCAGCATTGTGGTGCTGCTCTTCGCCGGCCGCTGGGCCGCCGGACTCGCAGCCGATCAATGGTGGGCGGAACGGCTCTCCCCCGCTGCCACACGATTCGTCACCGACTGGGCCATCCTCCGCCTGCTGGTCGGGTCGCTAGGCGTCATCACCGCCTGCGGCTGGTTCATCGGGCATCTCCTGATCGTGCACCGTGCCATCGGGTCGGTCCAGTTGCATCGCCGACTGGGCAATCTCGAAATCCGGGAAGCGGTCAACATGGAGCTGCTGGTTGCCCTCAGCATCGGCGGGGGTATGCTCCTCGGCCTGTTCGCGGGGCGCGGGGTCGGGGCATGGACTCCGGATCTCGTGCTCGCCTGGAGCGGGATTGCGGTCGGTGAGGTGGATCCCCTGCTCGGCCGCGATCTCGGCTTCTACCTCGCCCGGCTGCCCGCCTGGCGCCTGCTCCACGGCCACCTGATCCTGCTCCTCATCCTGGCGTTCATCGGCGCGGCGACCCTCTATCTCGTGATCGGTGCGCTCCGCTGGTCGGAGCGCCGCCTGGTGATCAACGACCATGCGCGCCGGCACCTCGGTGGCCTGCTCGTCTTCTTCGCCCTCGTGCTCGCCTGGGGCTATCTGCTGGAGCCGCTCGAACTCGTAGGCGGCGCCATCGGATCTGTGCATGGCGGGCTCTTCCCCTTCCGATCGGGCGTCAGCGATGTCCTGGCCGGGATCGCACTGACGGCGGGACTGCTGTCCCTCTGGTGGGCCGTAAAGGGGCGCCACACCCTGGTGCTCTCCGTCTGGCTCGTACTCGGGACCGCGTCGCTCCTCGGGCACCGTGTCATCCCGGCGCTCATCGGTGGCAACCGGGTCTCCCCGCTCGACCCTCCGCTGCGCCGTCATCTCGATCAACTCGCCTACGGGATGACGGGGCTGAAGGACTCCACGCTGCTCCAGACTGGGCAGCCACCGATGCCGCCTGATCCGTTCGGACTCTGGCAGGCGACCCTCACCGCCGAGGCCACCCAGTCCGATTCCGGGCGGGTGGTGTCCGTGGATCGTGCGCTCGTGCCACTCGGCCGGAGCCAGCGACCGGCCTGGCTGGTGATCCGCGACCGCGGCAAACGCGGCGCGGGGATCACCGTGGTGCTGGACGATCGCGCCTCCCTCGCCGGCGAGCCACTGCTGTACGCCGAGGCCGAGAGCCTCCATTCCATCGTTGGGACGCCGGTATTGAATCTCCCGGCCCACGCAGTCTGGCCGGGGGGGCGGGCTCCGGTCATGGACTCGGCGCAGGGGGGGGTGCAGATCGGTTCCGGTTTTCGCCGCCTCGCGCTCGCCTGGACGCTGCAGAGCGGCGCGCTGCTCGGCGCCGGCACTGGCGGGAAGCAGATGTTCTGGCACCTCGATCCGGTCGATCGCCTGCAACAGCTTGCGCCGTTCGCCGCCTGGGGAGTTCCAGCGCCGCGATTGGTTGGCGGCGAGCTCCTCTGGCTGGTCGATGGCTATCTTGCCAGCTCGCTTTTCGCGGGGTCCTCACGGGTGGGGTGGCGTGACCGGTGGATCGGCGGACTGCGTGCCGGATTCGTCGGGGTGATCCACGCCCAGTCAGGCGCCACCACCGTGTACCTCCGGCACACCGCTGATCCCGTGGCCGAAACGTGGCAGCAGTTGTTCCCCGGAATCATTCAGCCGGCCGGCGCCATCCCGGCCGTCGTGTTGCGCGCCATGCCGTATCCCGTCGAATTGCTGGAAGTGCAACTGAGGGTGATTGGGCAACCGCACTGGAACCTGGGCCGGCCCTCTGATCGGGAAGATGAGGTGCGTGCCTCCGGTCCGGCGCTGGACGCGCTGTGGAAGAGCGATACCACCGGCGTCACTCAAGTGGTGCCTTTCGAACGGGCCAACGGTCGGGTGATCAGCGCGGTCCTCCAGGCTCACATGGCCGATGGCCGTGAGATCGTTACCCTCTACCGTGTCGACAGCCTGCTCTCGCTCCCGGATCCATCGGCGCTGCAGATACGCTGGGCGCGGATCCCCACCTTCCAGCAGCTCAAGGATTCGGTGGAAAAGGCCGGCGCACGCCTGGAGGCGGGGCCGGTACAATTCTGGCCGACCAGTACCGGACTCGGGGCATATCAGATCCACTTCGCGCAGCGTGATGGCGCATCGCCCGCGGTGGCGTGGATCAGCCTCGCCATCGGTGATCGACGTGGAGCCGGCCATGATCTCGAGGAGGCGTGGCAGAACTACCTTGGCCTGTCGGCGCCCATTATCTCCGCCACCGAGCGGGGCACTGTCCTGTTCGAGGTCAGGCGGCATCTCACGGCAGCTGATGCGGCCCTGCGGCGGGGAGACCTGGAGCTGTTCGGCCGCCATTGGGAGGCGATCAAGCGACTCGTCGGAACTCCCTAAGTCCTAGCCTTGCTTTCGGTTAGCAGGAAACTTACCTTCCGCGCCGCTTACCCAGGGCCGCCCCACCCATCGGGGGCAGCCCGACCTCCTTCCGGATGAGGCACCTGTGAATCTCCATGAGTATCAGGGCCGCGTACTGTTCCGCGCGGCTGGCATACCGATGCCGGATGGCGATGTCGCCTCCACCCCATCCGAGGCCGAGTCGATCGCACGCCGGGTCGGCGGCACGGTGGTCGTGAAGGCCCAGGTCCACGCCGGCGGCCGGGGAAAGGCTGGCGGGGTGAAGCTCGCCAAGTCGCCCGCCGAGGCGGCGGCGGCGGCCGAGAAGATCCTGGGCATGACCATCAAGGGGCTGGTGGTGCAGAAGGTGCTCGTGGTGCCGGCGGCGGATATCGCTCATGAGGCGTATGTCGGCCTGATCATGGATCGCGCCAGCCAGCGTCCGGTTTTCATGGTGAGCCCGGCTGGTGGAATCGATATCGAGGAGGTCGCGGAGAAGACGCCGGAGAAGATCATGCGCCTCGGGGTGGACCCGCGCTACGGCCTTCTGCCGCACCAGGCGCTCACGCTGGCGCTCTTCCTCTATAAGGATATCGGCCAGGCACGCGCGACCGCGAAGATCATGGAGCAGCTGTACTCCGTATTCACCACCAACGGCTGTTCGCTCACCGAGATCAACCCGCTGGTGACGACCCCCGAGGGACGAATCATCGCCCTCGACGCGAAGGTGTCGATCGACGACAACGAACTGGATCGTCGCCCGGACCTCGCTCTGTTGCGCGACGAGACCGCCGAGGAGCCCAGCGAGGTGCAGGCGCGGCGGGCCAACCTCACCTTTATCAAGCTGTCCGGCAACGTCGGCTGCGTGGTGAACGGTGCCGGCCTCGCGATGGCGACGATGGACCTCGTCAAGTACTACGGTGGGGAACCGGCCAATTTCCTCGACATCGGCGGCTCGTCCAACCCGGACAAGGTGGTCAACGCACTCCGCATCATTACCAGCGATCCCGGGGTCAAGGCGATCCTGTTCAACATTTTCGGAGGTATCACCCGGACCGACGATGTGGCCAACGGCATCAAGACCGCGCTGGCCCAGTTCCCGGTGAAGGTACCCATCGTGGTGCGCCTTACCGGGACCAACGAGGTCGAGGCGGTGAAGATCCTGCAGGGAATCGGCATGAAGGCACTGAGCGACATGGACCAGGCGGTACAGCAGGTGGTCGCCCTGGCCAAGGAGGCGGCGTGAGCATCTTCGTCGACCAGAG
>JANOFA010000754.1:0-1552 GCA_031413355.1 Gemmatimonadota bacterium
GGCAACCAGTGTGCCGGGTGTCGAACAGGTCCATCAGGCACGTAGTAAGTGGTTCATGGGATATGACTTCGCGGTGTCTATCTCTTGTACACCGTCAAGTCATTTCCGGGCAGCGACCAGGGCTCTTCTCGAGGGCGTAAGTCGCCATGTGGCAATGCATTCGGTCGGGATGGGCGGGAGGGCAGGGTGATCTCGCTCACCCTGCTGTTCCGTGCCTGGGCTTCGAGGGATCGTGGAGCATCCGCGACACCGTCAGCCCCGCGCTGGTGGTGGTCGCCACCTTTCTCCTTCTGACGCTTTTTGCAGTACCCGCACGAGCTCAGGGCGCCTCGAGCCTCCTGGTCGCGGCCCGGGTCGTCGCGATCGGACCCAGTCGCCAGGCACTGGCTGCCGCCCTGAATCCAGCTCTGCGGGCCGGCAGCCAGCCTCTGGCACAGATCAGCCGCGGCGTGGTCGCGGACACCCCTGATTCCCTCGGCGTGGCCCGCCGGCCCCGCGCCATCGTCACGATCGACTTCCTCCGGAACTGATCGCCGGCAGGCGCTGCTCCGACCAGCACGGCTTCGGCGGCAGGATGTGCGGCGTCCGTCTATTTTGTCGCGGTGCATCCCTCTCGCAATCATCAGCTCCCGCTGGATCTCGACGCCTATCGCGGGGCGGACCATCCTCGTGGTCGGGTCATCATCATCGCGCCCACCCGCGCCGCCTGCGAGACGATCGAACTCGCCCTCGGACTGACCAACGTCGAAACCCTGCTGGAGCGCACCCACGGGACCGACCTGCGGCGGCTGGCGGCCTCCGGCCAGGGCTTCGGAATCGTCGCCGGCACCGGGACCGGCAAGACCCTCGGCATCCGCCCCGTCGCGGAAACGATTCTGCAGGCCCCGTTGCGGGTCGGCGAGGTCAACCGCGAGCGTGAGGCGACCCCGGAGACCCCGTCGTGGAACGTCGTCATCGTCACCACGGGGATTGCGCGGCGCTGGTTCGAGGACGCGCTGATTTCCGGGCGCGATACCCTCGTGGTCGACGAGATCCACCAGACTTCGGCCGAGCTGGAGCTGTGCCTTGCGTTAGGCAAGCGCGCGGGGTGCCGCTACATCTGGCTCTCCGCCACCGTCGATCCCTCCTTCTACGCCCGCTATCTCAACGCCGCCGAGGTGCTGGAAACCAGTGCCTTTGATCCCGCGCTCAAGGCCCGGGTCAAGGTGCTGCCCAAGACCGCCGCGGAGTTTCTCGACGACGATTTCATCCGCCATGTGATGAAGGAGAAGCGCGGGGTGGCGGTGTTCGTCCCCACCCGCGCCGAGGTGGAGCAGCTGGCGCGGGGGCTCGGGGAGCGGTGGCCGAAGCTCAATGCCGCTTTCTACCACGGCGGCGAGCCGATTCGCGTCATCCGGCCATTTCTGGATCGCGAGGCCCGGCGGCCCTTCCTGCTGGCGATGACCGCGGCCGGCCAGTCGGCGCTCAACATCCGGGGACTGGATACGGTCGTCATCTACGATGCGCGCTACGCCAACGTGGTCGATCGTGGCCGCAACGTGCTGCATCGGAA
>JANOFA010000755.1:0-1147 GCA_031413355.1 Gemmatimonadota bacterium
CATAACGCGCGGTTCGACCGGGGGTTCGTCGAGCGGCGGATGCCGCTGTTCAAGGAGAAGCACTGGGCCTGCTCGCAGCAGGACGTGCCGTGGCGCGGGGCGGGGAGCCGATCGGGGGCGCTCGAGTTCCTGCTGATGAAACAGTGCGGGATGTTCTACGGGGCACATCAGGCGGACCAGGACTGCGTGGCACTGATTCACCTGCTGGCGACGCCGGTGGACGGAGGTGCGCTGCCGATGCAGCAGCTGCTCACTTCCGCGCGGCAGAAGTCGGTGCGGATCTGGGCCGAGGGAACCCGGATGGAGCAGAACCCGCCGCTCAAGGCCCGGCGCTACAGGTGGAATCCCGGCACGGACGGTCGCCCCAAGGCGTGGTACCGCGACGTTCCGCTCGTCGAGAAGGATGTTGAGGTGCAGTGGCTGACGGAAACCGTCTATGGCGGCACGGCGCGCAATGTCCGGGTGGACATCATCGATGCCAGGAGCCGCTACAGCGACCGGGGTTAGTCGGTGTAGCAGAGCTCCTTGAACCGCCGCCGCCAGCCGCCTTCGACCGGTTCATAGATGTGGCAGTGGGTGAGCTCGCCGCCGTAGACATGCAGCGTGACGGCGGGCGCCTCGCCCGACTGCCGCAGGATGTGATACTCGAACGGAGGAATCAGCGCTCCCGCCTGGCCGACGCCGGCCCGCACCACTTCTTCCTGCTTGAACTGCACGATGCCCAGATCCGCGCTGCCTCCGCAGATCGAGTACGACGTGACCTCGATCTGCCCGGAGTAAACGCACTCGACACACCATCTGCCGCCATGATCGTGGAGCGCGGTACCCTGGCCCCGGTCCCACACCATCACAAGCACGCTGTAACGACCCGCCGGATCACGATGCAGCAGGCGACGGGCGTAGGATCCGTCCATCGGCGCCAGCCACCGCTGGTCCAGTGTGATGCCTCCCGAACCGAGCGCTTCGGACAGGAGCTGCTTGACGTCCTGACAGCGGGATTCCTCGTCGGGCACCGCCACCGCGTCATCGAGCCGGCGGAGCAGGTCGTCGATCGTCTGACATCGGGCCAGTGTGGTCATGGTGTGCTCCCTGCCTCACCCTGTCGTCCCCCCGCGACGGTCGCGGGGTCTCGGGGGTGAAGCCTAAA
>JANOFA010000756.1:0-2391 GCA_031413355.1 Gemmatimonadota bacterium
GTTCTAACATTTTGGAAATAGATTTATAAAAGGATTCTACTACAATTTCTGTATTAATGGTCTTACAATAAACTAAGCGAATAATCTTAGTTGAGCCTTCTTTTAACTCCATAAGCTTAATAACCCCGCCGGAAGCGGGCCGAGTGCGCTTCTACCTTCGCACATATGACGGCACCCTGACCGCCGAAGCGGCTGAAAACGATCTTCGGGGGATGGGGCACCCGCTGTGGCCGGTCTTCCATGCTGGACACGCGGTCATCGCTGCCGTGCGGAAGGCCACTGGCGGCGAGATCGTGACTTGGAGTGTAAAGTGGAAGTCAGCATTCATTTCAGACAGCATACAAGCGGGGTGGGATGGCCGAAGCTTTTGCGCCGGCGTTCCACCGCAGCGAGACCGGCTGGGTAAGATGGGAGAGGATCTCCGGATCCGATACCGCATCCCGCGGGTGCTGACCCCAGCCCGGCTGGGCAGCCCGGCCCTCCGGCGGGATCCTCCGGCACTCGCACGGTCGCGAGAACAGCAACGCGCCGCCAAGCACCGCCTGGTGGCGCGCCCTGTCGTGCACGAGAGTGACCGTTAGCAGCTCTGATTGCTGCGAAACCAGCAGGCACTGTACGGCGAGTTCTTGAAGAAGGTCGCCATGCGGGACGCGAACTTCGTCTCGCCGGCCTTACTTGGGTGGACACGGTCTTTCTCGAAATCCGTCAGCTTCCAGGTGAGGCCGTCCTGCCGCGCGACGGTACCGTTGGCCCACAGATACGGCCCCCAGCCCACCCACGGGAACGTGCTGCCTCCGAGATTCCCGGCGAGGGGATCGACCTGTCCGGTCAGGCGCTGGTGGATCTGTGCCTCGATCACCCAGCGTACCGCGAAAGCGCTTTCATAGGCGTAGGGTTCCGGATTCAACGGATCGTTGTTGTACCCAGAATAGATGCGCGGACTGAGATACACCTGTGCGAGATGCGGATAACGTGCACGCATTGCCCGAATTGCATTCCCGGTCGAGATCACCAGATCGTAGGCGTCGGCGTTGTTCGCGGGGAGAGCCACTGTCGGCCCTCGATGGGCTATTTTGAACCAGATCACCGCTACCTGAGCCGGACTGATTGCGCCGGCCATGCGGGTCTCAACCAGGTCGTAATCGGAATCCGATGCCTGATCCCACGAGTCGTTGGCCTGGCCGGCCATTGCGCCAGGAAAGAACGTCAGTGTCTTTGCTCGAACCTGCGCATCCGCCCTGGCCTGGCCAATAAAAGACCATGCATTGCATGGGGGGAACGCAGTCACGGTAACCTTGGCGCACCCCTCCTGGGCCGCGTTGGAGAAACCGAGCGTCAGAAACACAAACTGCCCCGCGGAGTTTGGTGCACCATTTTTCAGTCGTGGAACAACCTTGGCAGCTGCAACACGGCCGGCGAGGTCATGTGCCGGGTGCGGCGTGTTGGTCTCTCCGGCATAGAGGCCTCCGGGCAGCCCCTTATAGCGGGTCCCGATCGGCATATCCGTAATGGGACGGACTCCGGGAAGCAGAACCGATACTGCAGGGAGTTCGGCCGTAGGCGTGGAGCTGCAGGCAAGGATCAGTAGTGTGAGATATCCAATCAAGTATCGCATGAGAACCTCTGAGAAGGAGTGCCGCAAGTCGACCCGGAGCGCCGGCGCGCGAGTTCCGCGACCACCACGGCGATCCACGTCTTCGACGTTCCGGCTGACTGCCACATCAACAAGCTGCGGGGGCCGGACACGCTCACCGTGCAGTAAAGCCATGACCGGGTTCAGCTTCCTGGCATGGCACTCCCCGGGAAACCCAACAGGCCATCTCGCGACGGCCTGTTGGCACTGCTTCATGCCTTCAGCTACTTCTTGTTGACGGTATTCTTCGCCAGCGTGACCGCGGTCTGGGCAAACAGTCTGCCGTTTATGGACGCGCCAGTGTTCAGCGTGATGGCAGTCTTCGCCAGTATCTCGCCCTCCATGTGGGCGGTTGTTCCAATCGCCACAACACCGGCGACCTGCCAGAATACATTCCTTGCCAGCGCCCCACCGCTCAGAATGACCTTCGTCGCGGAGGCCTGGGTGACACCGCCCGCGATCTGGAAAATCCACACATCAGTTGCACTGCCACGGAGCGTCACGTTCCTCCGGATGGTGACCGTGTTCGACCATTTGTAGAGACCGGCGGGGAGGGTCAGCCCTCCGATACTGCCGCTGGCCAGTTCGGTGTGATCGGGGTTCGGTCGTCCGGCAGCATTGGTGTACGCGGTTTGCATGGCGCCGATAGCCGCGGTCAGGTTCGCCGGCGTTGGGCTCGCATAGTTGGCTGCGTAGACGTTCCCCGTCACCTGAGACGATTTCGAGAATGCCCCACCTGCGGGGAGGATCAATGCAAA
>JANOFA010000757.1:0-7417 GCA_031413355.1 Gemmatimonadota bacterium
CACGCCATCATCTTCGACCCGTGGTCGCCTGCGAAGAATCCTGCGATGTGGAGCGCTCCGGTGTTTACCGACTTGTTTCGGTTGCTGGACCCGTCCCGTCCCTGCGTCATGCCGACTTATTCCCGAAGCACGATGTTGAGAGTTTCCATGTTACTGGCGGGCTTCTATGTCGGCTCTGGAAAGGCGACTGGAAGGAAGGAAGAGACCACGGTTGCCGCGAATTCCTTGGAGCTGGTCGCATCACCGCTCGGGCTGGATTGGCTGGCGCGCGCACAGCGGTCTGGCAGCGCGGAGCCGCTCTGGGAGCCGGTTTATCGTCAGGCTCCGCTGAAGCCAGAGACTTTCGAGCGGCTGCGCCAGCCGCGATTGGAAACGAGGATCAGCTCTTTCCCGTCCGGCGACCAGGTTGGCGAGATGTAGTGGTCGTACGTGCTGTAGTAGTAGCGCGGCAGGCCGGAGTGATGATCCTCGGTGATCCGGACCGCCGTGCCGAGACTGTCTCCAATCACCGGTGCAACGAACAGATGAAAGCGGCCGGCGAAGCTCGTCGAGACAAACACGACCTGCTTGCCGTCCGGTGACCAGCGCGGTTCGGTGTTCACCGCCCCGTTCTTCAGCACGGTCCGGCTCGTAAGCGTGGCGAGCTCGAGGGTGCGCAGCTCGATCTGATCGTCCAGATAGACGGCATACACTACCCGCCCGCCATCCGGCGACCACTCTGGCTGGTGCGCGTAGCCGGGGCCGGTCGTGAGCTGCACCGCCGTGCCGAGGGAATCCGCGCCGAGCGGCAGTCGCCAGAGTTCGCCCGCCATGGCGACGATCACCGACTGACCATCGGGAGACCAGGTCACCCAGGCCGGTCCGCTGGTCACCTGCGGCAGGTACATCTCGCGGAAGTAGTAGTTGTGCGGCTCGGCCACCTGCTTCAGTACCGTCTCCCGCTGCGCAGCGGCGGGCGCGGGAATGATTCCGGCCAGGGCGGCGAGGGCAAACCATCGAGCTGAGGTCATCAGGAGTTCCAGAGAGATAGTCCGATCGTGCAGGCCGCTTGCCCTGCACCCGGTGGCAGCGCGACCTTTGGGCATGACTGGCACATTCCGATTCCTAGTTTGCCTCCTCGCGGGCCTCGGCGCCAGTGCGCCCGCCCGCGCCCAGGTGGTGCCCGACACCACCCTCGCCTTGCGCTACCGCGCAACCGCCGAGCGGATCATCCACGCCGCGCTGGCGGACAGCAGTGCCTACGACCGGCTGGGGCGGCTGGTGGATGGCAATGGCCACCGCCTCAGCGGATCGGTGGCGCTCGAGCGGGCGATCGACTGGGTTCTCAGCGAGATGAAGCGGGACGGGCTCGACCACCCGCGCACCCAGCCGGTGAAGGTACCGCACTGGGTGCGGGGTCAGGAGTCTGTCGACCTGATCTCGCCGCGGGCCATGTCGCTCCCGATGCTCGGCCTGGGCGGCAGTATCGGCACACCGAAGGCAGGAATCACGGCCCCCGTGCTCGTTGTCTCCAGCTTCGATGAGCTGATCGCCAGGGGAACGGAAGCGAAAGGGAAGATTGTCCTCTTCGATACCCCATTCACCGACTATGGCGAGACCGGACAGTATCGGCGGACTGGTGCCATCGCCGCCGCGAAGGTGGGTGCCGTCGCCCTGTTGATCCGATCGATCGGCCCCTACGGCATCCGAAGCCCGCACACCGGCAGCATGCGCTACGACAGCACCGTGACCAGGATTCCTGCCGCCGCAATCGCCATGGAAGACGCGATGATGCTGCACCGGATGCAGGACCGCGGGGAGCGGGTAGTCGTGAAGCTCAGGATGGAAGCCCGGATGCTCCCCGATGCCGACAGCCGGAACGTCATGGCCGAGCTCAGGGGCAGCGAACATCCGGAACAGGTCGTCGTCATGGGTGGCCACATCGATTCGTGGGATGTGGGTCAGGGCGCCATGGACGACGCTGGCGGCGTGGTCGCGGCATGGGAGGCGGTCCACCTCTTGAAGCGGCTCGGTCTCACACCCCGTCGCACCATCCGAGTTGTCGGCTGGACCAACGAGGAGAATGGCCTTCGCGGCGCGATCACCTATCGTGATTCACTGGGCAGCCGGGTTGCGGATCACCTGCTCGCCATCGAGTCGGACGGCGGGGTCTTCCGGCCGCGCGGCTTCGACTTCACCGGTTCCGATTCCGCCTATGCGATGATACGTCAGGTGGCCACACTGCTGGCGCCGCTGCAGGCGGATTCGATCGAGCGGGGTGGCGGCGGAGCGGACATTGGCCCACTCATGGAACGCGGTGTACCCGGCATGGGGCTTCGGGTGGATGACGACCGCTACTTCTGGTACCACCACACCCAGGGCGACACTCTCGACAAACTCGATCCGGAGGAACTGGCCCGCTGTGTCGCGGTCATGGCCGTGATGGCGTATGTCGTGGCGGATATGCCGGAGGATCTGCCGAGGTAGGCGATGGGCGGTAGGCGGTAGGCGGATGCGGCTGTCATCCTGAGCCCCGATGGGGCGAAGGATCTCTTGAGGCCGGAGCCGAAACCAAAGCAGGGCTCCGAGGCAATGAGATCCTTCGATTCGCTCAGGATGACAGCGGTTGTCTCGCCTACCGCCCACCGCCTACCGCCCAGCGCCTCGCGCCTGCCCGCCCTGCAACAACCTCTACCCCAGATACAGCTTGTTCGGGTCCAGCACGTTCCTGAGCAACTCCAGCTCCCGTTCCGTCGGCGCCGCGACCGACGCTAGCTGGTCCCGCACCCGCAGCGGCCAGCCTACCACCGCCTTCACCTCATTCACCGTGACTCCTGGATAGAGACTCGTCAGGATCATCTCGCCGGTCTCCGGATCATTCTCCAGAATGCCCTTGTCGGTGATCACCTTGTTCGGGCCGGCGCCGGGCATGCCGAGTTCCTTGCGGGAGACGCCCCTGCATCGCTGGCCCGGGCTGGTGATGAAGTCTACCTGCGACGGAAAGGCGCGTGCATTGAGCCGGCTGATGATCAGCACCCGCTTGGCATGCACGGCGATTTCTGCCGCACCGCCGGAGCCGGGAAGGCGCACCTTGGGCTTCTGGTAGTTGCCGATCACGGTGGTGTTGATGTTGCCCCACTGATCGATCTGGGCCCCGCCGAGAAAGCCGACCTCGATCTTGCCATTCTGCAGGAAGAGCTGGAAGACGTCGGCCATCGAGCACACCATCAGGCTGCCGGTGACCAGCGAGGGATCGCCAATGGAGACCGGCAGCCGCTCGGGCACGGCACCCACCGCGCCGGATTCGTAGATCAGCACGAGGTTCGGCGCCTGCAGCGCGCGCGCCAGGTTGCAGGCCAGGTTCGGCAGCCCGATGCCGACGAAGGTGACCTCGCCGTCCTGCAGCTCGCGTGCGGCGACGGCGGCCATCATTTCGGAGGGGGAGTAGCTATGGGGCATGGGTAGTGAGTTAGTCGTCTGTGATTGAGCGATCAGCGATCAGCGGTCAGCAGATTGGTGTGAATCACACTGCTGCTAGCTGACGATGAACCGCTGACCGCTGACCGCTGACCGCTGCCCGTTGACCGCTGATTGCAGACCGCTGACTGCTGACCGCTCAAAACCCATAATTCACCCCAGCACAGTACAAATCCTTCGCCTTCAACCGCTCCATCAGCCCGGGATACTTGGCCAGATACTCCGCCCGGTCCTTTACCCCATGCACATACTCTGCAAGGTACGCCTCGAGCGCCGCCGAATCGCGGGAGATGTCCTCCCACGCCACGTAGAAATCATTATCGCGGTCGTAGAATCCCTGGGCGTAGGACGGATGGCAGCCCCACGGCTCCACCACCACGGCGTCCACGATCATGCCGGGGATCAGGGTGCGGTTGGGATCGGCGCGGATCACCGACTCATCGACCAGCTCCTCGACCACGACAATCACATGCGTGCTGGCAAAGGCGGCTTCCTTCTGCACGCCGAGCAGGCCCCAGACCTGGGCATTGCCGCTGGCGTCGGCGCGCTGCGCCGCGATGATCGAGACATCGGGGTTGAGCGCGGGGACCGTCGCCAGCACTTCGCCGGTGTAGGGGCAGGTCACGGTGCGGATCAGCGGATTGGCGACCGGCAGGTCGGTGCCCATGTAGTTGCGCATGGTCCAGAACGGCAGCCGCGCGGAACCGGCGGAGAGACGGGCCACCATCCCGAAGTGACTGTACTCCTCGATTTCGAGCGGCGGCGTGCCCTTCTCCACCGCCCGGCGGAAGGCGTGCAGTGAACCGGCGCCGGGGTTCCCCGCCCAGGAGAACACCAGTTTCCTGGCGCAGCCGGCGGCGATCATCTGATCGTAGATGATGTCGGGCGTCAGCCGGCAGAGTGTGAGATCCTTCCGCCGCTGGCGGATGATCTCATGGCTGGCGGCGAAGTTGATGAGGTGGGTGAAGCCCTCGATCACCACCGTGTCGCCGTCCCGGACGTGGGCGGCGATGGCGTCCTTCATGGAGACGACTTTGGAGATCATGGCTCGCTACAGCGCTGTGTGGGAGTGCGGAACACCACTATGGGCGCCAGCGTGGAAAGATTGTACGGACCCCGGGACGACCATAGATCACATTCTGAAGATCGGGATCCGAGGTGGCGATCACGAGCGGAAGGATCGCACCGGTCGTATCCGCCGGATCGATGACCTGAAACATGAGCCGCTGCCCATCCGGCGACCACTGCGGATAGGTCGGATTGCCGCTGTTGGGATAGCTCACCGTGACGAACCCCGTGCCGTCGTGCCCGATCACGTTGACCGAACTCGGCTGGCCGCCCTCGATACCGGAGAAGGCGAGCAGTGTGCCGGCGGGGTTCCAGACCACGCTGGCGTACGTCGGAGCCGTGCAGCCGCCAGCGAGCGTACAGTTGGGGCTAAGTGCCCGAAAGCCGGTGCCGTCCACACGGACCAGCCAGATCCCACCGTTCACCGACTCGACGGCGAGTTCCTTCCCGTCCGGCGCCCACTCTACCGTACAGGGCCGGAAGCCAGCCGGCAGCGTCAGCTTCCGCTTCTGCGCTCCGCTCTGCGACATGAACCAGACTTCGCTGCAGGTGTTCCCGCCGATCTCCTTGATCCACGCGATCTGTCGGCCGTCGGGTGACCAGCGCGGCCGGGTATCCACCGCGGACCCGGTCTGCAGCGAGATCCAGCCCGAACCATTCGCCTGCACCACACCGATGTCGGCGGAGCCGTCGCCAAGATACACCGCGAGCCTAGTCCCGTCCGGTGACCAGCTGGGAATCAACCCACTGATCTGCGGCGTGATGAGGCCGCTGCCATCAAAGTTCATGACATTGGTGAAATACCTGCCACCGGCGCCCGTGATCAGCCCCCCGTGAAACGCGATCCGCGAGCCATCCGGCGACCAACGGGCCGACTGGACATCGTAGTCCTGGGCCGAGATCCGATGCGCCCCTGTCCCGTCAGGATTGCTGAGCCACAACTCCGCGAATCCAAATGCAGTCGAGGACGCGGTGTCATAGGTGAACATGACTTCGCGATTCACGCCGATCCGCGGCGTCAGGACGGCGACGGCTTGGGAATCCACACCACCGGAAAGCGTGGTCCGGATGATCGCCGTTCCCGCGGCGAGCGCCATCACCAGACCGCCGGAGGAAACCGTCGCGATCCCTGGACTCGCCGAACTCCATGTCACTCCCGTCGTCACGACAGAATCGCCGAAGATGTCCGTGGTACGGACGGAGAGCTGGGTCGTGTCGCCCGCGAAAAGACTGGGATACAACGGGCCGATGGTGATCACGGGCGCCAGGAGAATGGTCGCCGTATCGCTGATGCCCTCCGTTGTCGCGATCACCTGGATGGTCCCAACCTGGTCGGCGAAGAAGGTCCCGCCACCGGAGTGATGCGCCAGCAAGGAGTCCGAGATGGACCAGCTCACCGTCCGTCCGGTCAGCACATGGCCCGTCGAGTCCCTCGTCACCACGGCATACCCGGAATAGGCCCCGATCAGGATCGTGTCGAGGGCCGGCGTGACCGTCACCGTGGCGACGGGCGCCGGTCCGGGCGGTGGACCTGAACCCCCGTCAGCACCACCACCGCACGCCATGGACACCGTCGCCAGCACGAGGCTGACCAGTACCGCACGTCGTTCTGCTATTCTCATATGCGGGTTCCGGGCACAGAGTGTGTTCGAATCGAACGTCAGCCGGCCAGCGAAACATCCACCGGCGCCACGCCAACATCCAGCCGAGCGAGCTCGGAAATCAGCAGCGCCGCTGCGCCAGCCAGATGCTGCTCCAACAGCGCGGCCGCGGCATCAGCGTCGCGCCGTTCGATGGTGGCGAGGAGTGCCCGGTGCTCCCGGTCAAACGCGGCACGGTGCTGCAGCATCAGGCCATGCGACAGCCAGTACCGGTCGACCCGACGCAGCAGGCCGTCGATCATCTCCCGCAGCCGCGGCCGACCATCGAGCGCGTAGATGACCTGGTGGAAATCCACGTCGAGCGAACCCCAATCAGCGCCGTCATTGGCCGCCTCGGCGCGGTCGAGAATCCGCGCCGCATCGGCGAGTGCCTGCGCGGTCAGCACCTTTGTTGCCCGCCGGATGGCGGCGGTCTCGAGCGTCGCGCGGATCTCGTAGATCTCGCGGATCTCCTCCGGTGCGAGACTGGTTACTGTCGCCCCGCGATTGGCCTGGTAAGTGACCAACCCCTCCGATTGCAGCTGACGGAGCGCCTCGCGGACGGGAATATGGCTCACATTGAGTTGCGCGGCGATCTCATCCTGCAGCAGCGGCTCGTGGCCGCGGAGCTGGCCACTGGTGATCGCCTCGCGGAGCACGGCGGCGACCAGTTCGTGGGCCGCCTGCTTCTGCATCCGGGGCATCCGGCGAAGAACCTGGTCGAGCTGCACGCGTTTTCCTATATAATGAAGGAGCCCGCATTGCTTGCGGAAGAATATATTATATATTACTTTGCTCAACGTCAAGCGGCAGAATCGCTTGCACCGTTCTTCCCGACGTCGTCGACTGCCACCAGCCCGGCCATGCTGCCGGACCCTGCGGGGTGCGCGGTCCGTCGCCGTACCACTTCGAGGCGAGGTTCCGATGGACCACCGGACCGAAACGCAGGCCCACAAGGCTGGCCAGCCGATCGCGTATCCTCCCGCGCGCGAATTTCTGGAGCCGGATTGGACCCGCTTGCCCGGCTATGTCGGCGTGAGTCGCGCTGAGTGGGAGGATGCCACCTGGCAGCGCAAGCACACCGTCAAGAATCTGCGCGAGTTCAAGGCGGCGCTGGGCCAGTTCCTGCCCGACGATCTTGCCGACAGCATGGCGAAGGATCATGAGCAGCGGGCGACGATGTCGATGCTCATCCCGCCGCAGATGATCAACACCATGAACGTCGCCGACCTGTGGCAGGACCCGGTGCGCCG
>JANOFA010000758.1:0-4563 GCA_031413355.1 Gemmatimonadota bacterium
GCCGCCTCGGTTCCGGCGCACGCCAGCCTGCTCTTCTCCCGCAACCTCACCGCGTTCGTGCTGGCCTTCACGAAGGACAAGGCGTTCGTGGTGGATTTCGCCGATGATATCCAGCAGGGAGCCGTCATTACCCACGATGGCAACGTGAAGCACGGACGCACGCTTGAGGCGCTGCAGAAGGCGGGGGCATGACATTCACGGACCGGGATCCGCACGCCAGCGGATTGGGAAGGAACGCTACCATGGTGCGACGCGGATATCTGGCGGGGCTGATCCCGCTTGCCTTGATGGTGACCTCGATCGCCGTGGCCCAGGAGCCGGTGGCGGGGCGCCCCGCATACCCCTGCAGCGGCTGACGTCGCGGTGGACATCTGGCCGCTGATCTACGTCTTCGTCCTGTCGAGCTTCATCGGTCTCGGTGTGATTCGGCGGGTCTCCCGGCTGTTGCACACTCCGCTGATGTCGATCACCAACGCCATTTCGGCCATCGCGGTCGTCGGGGCAATCCTGGTGACCGGCGGGGACTACCCGGTGCACATCCGCATGATGGGCGCCATCGCCCTGTTTGCCTCGATGACCAACATCGTCAGCGGCTTTCTCATCACCAACCGCATGCTGAAGATGTTCAAGTCGGATGAGAAGCCGCCTGCCGGGGGCCGGCCATGATTTTCGGTATCGTGCAGGCAGCGTACGTGCTCGCCACCGGATTGTTCATCCTCGCTCTGCACTGGATGAACGACCCGAAGACGGCCCGGAAGGGCGTCATCTCCGGCGTGGCCGGCATGAGCCTCGCCGTCATCGCGACCTGGGCCCAGCCGGGCGTCGGCCATCACCTCTGGATCATCCTCGCGATCAGCGCGGGTGTCATCGTGGGCGTGCCGCTCGCGCGGGTGCCCCTCACCGCCGTGCCGCAGCGGACTGCGCTCTCCCATGCCTTCGGCGGGTTCGCCGCGGGGGTGGTCGGCACCGCGAAGTACTACCTGTGGGTGTCGGAAGGCCCGGAGTACCTCACGACCTTCCGCATGGTGGCGATCCTGCTGGAGATCATGCTCGGCTACCTGACCTTCACCGGAAGCCTCATGGCCGCCGGCAAGCTGCAGGAGGTCAAGTGGATCCCGCAGCGCCCAGTTACGTATCCATTCCAGAACGCGATCAACCTCTCCCTGATGGGGATCGCCGTGGCTATCGGCGTCGCGCTCACGCTCCATCCCACCGCGCCCTGGGCGCCCATGCTCTTTCCGGTCGTGATCGGCCTGGCGCTGCTGTTCGGCGTCCTCCTGATCATTCCGATCGGTGGCGCCGACATGCCGACGGTCATCGCGATCCTCAACGCGTATGCCGGCCTGGCGGCCGTCGCGATGGGTTTCGTGCTGGACAACAAGTTGCTGATCACCGCCGGGGCGCTCGACGGCTCCAGCGGGCTCATCCTCGCCATCATCATGTGCAAGGCGATGAACCGCTCGTTCAGCAACGTGCTGTTCGGGGCGTTCGGTCAGGTGCAGAAGGCCAAAGAGGGCGGGGAGCAGAAGCAGTACAAGTCGGAAACGTTCGAGGGGGCCGCCCAGGTCCTGGAGCAGGCCAGCCTGGTGGTGATCGTGCCGGGCTACGGGATGGCGGTGGCCCAGGCCCAGCACAAGGTCCGGGAGCTGTACGACCAGCTCAAGAAGCGCGGCATCACGGTGAAGTTCGCCATTCACCCGGTGGCAGGGCGGATGCCGGGACACATGAACGTGCTCCTTGCCGAGGCGGATATCCCGTACACCGACCTGATCGAGATGGACGAGATCAACCCGGACATGCCGCAGTGCGACGTCTGCCTGGTCGTGGGCGCCAACGACGTCGTGAACCCCGCCGCGCGCTCGGACAAGTCGAGCCCGATCTACGGCATGCCAATTATCAACGCCGACAAGGCGCGAACGATCTTCGCCATCAAGCGGAGCAAGAACCCCGGCTTCGCCGGAATCGACAACGAGCTCTATTTCTCCGACCGGACCTGGATGCTCTTCGGCGACGCCAAGAACGTCATCGGGGAGCTGGTGAAGCAGTTCTCCACCGGGAGCGGCATGCACTGAGAGCAGAACGGGCGGCCCGAGGTATCTTCTCGGTCCGCCCGTCCGCCCGTCCGCCCGTCCGCCGTTACGGCCTCCCGCCCCCCATTTTCATCTCCATGAAGCCGGCTGGCACCACGAACAGGCCGGCATCCAGGCTCTTCGCTTCGATCGCCTTCGCCAGCAGCATCGGCTTGGCCGTTCCCCCCTCGAGGCTGGACATCCGCAGCGGGAAGAACCCGTCCTTGTACAGCTTGGCGTACTCCGGGTTGCTCCCTACTTTCGCCAGATTCCCGAGTGGTCCACCACCACCCATCGGACTGTGCCCCATCATGAAAAAGCCCATGCCCTTGGCGACACACAGCTCCATCGTTTCCGGCTTCCCCGCCGCTTCGGCGTACCGGTAGACCTCGCAGGTGCGACCAGCGATCGTCTCCGACTTCCCGGTCGCGGTCAACTTTGGCTGCGCGTGGTCATCGTTACCCGACATCCCCGGCATGCCCTTCAGGTCCATTTTCATGTACACCTTCTGCTGCGGCATCAGCATAGTGACCGTGCCTCCGGTGTGATCCATCAGCATGACTCCCTCACGACCGGCCTGGTTCATCTCCATGCGGACCAGGGACCCCTTGTACATCTGGGTCATCGTGCCGTTGTCGCCCGATACCTGCCAGGTCACTACGCCCTCGAATCCCTGCGCCGCGAGCGGCGCGGCCGTGCCCGCCACGATCCCGGTCAGGCCCACCAGCGTGTGGATGCGCATGCCGATCATCTCCCAGGAGTAGGAAAGCCCTTCAGGCCCCGCGGGGGCCGGTCCACCGTCGATCCACGATCTCGCTGTGCTGCTCGATCTCGTCCTGTGCCACCCGATAGTTCGCCAGCCAGGCCTCCTGCCACGCCGCGGGGATGTTTTCGCGGAACCATGGCGCGGTGAGGAGCTCGCCGCCGCCGCCCAAGTGCACCGCCTCAACGTGGCCGAGGAAGTGGGTGGCGTACCCGGCGTCCATGGTGTTGATCACCCGGAGCTCGAAAGCGGCGTACCGATCACGCAGGACGGGCAGTCCGGTGGATCCGGCGAGGTGCGGAATCTCCACCAGCTTGTCCTTGGTGCGGCCGCTGACGAAGCCCAGCTGGTGCACAAGGTCCATCTGGCCGCGGTGCAGCAGGTGGATGCACAGCTTGCCGCTATTCCAGATGAGGTCGTGACTGAAGTGCCATTTGTGGATGTAGACCGAGAGGCGCGGGACCTTGGGGGAAATCGAGGCCCGGACGGCGCTGTCCGAGATCATCCCGTTGGTGCGGTCGAGGTATCGCGACGTGATCGCGACCACCGGGGAGGCGAATTGACGCAGCAGCTCGTAACCGGCATCGGTTTGCATGTCATAAGACTAATCGCGCTCTCGCCGGTGATTCCATCCCCGGGCCGGTGCAAGGGCGTCCCAGCCAGTCGTCCCCGGGGCTGTCATTGGCGTGAAACCGGGGGGCGGTTCCGGGCATCATATGCGGACCGGATATCACGACGGGGTCCTCCCGGGCATCGGGCGGGTAAGGCGGGAAGAGGGAACATGGGCCATTGTCCGTTCGGTTGTGGTGACACAAGCCATTGCAAGCCATCACGTTAAGTTGACATTTTGATTTCCGACCCCATTCCCTTATATTGGCGAGTTGTTGGGGCTTTAGGGTGTTTTGGTCTTCTTTTCAGCCCAGGAGGGGCGCTCGTGACGATGCAGCCTCGCCGCAAGCGGCGCACAGTACGGCCGGCCCAGATTGCCAAGGCCGTTGATGAGGGCCGGGAGAGCCTCGATCTGTACCTCGACGAGATCAGCAAGGTCCCGCTGCTTTCGCGCGACGAAGAGATGGAGCTGGCCCGCAAGGCCTTTCGTGGCAACGTTGTAGCCCAGGAGCGCCTGGCCCGCCACAACGTCCGCTTCGTGGTGTCCGTGGCCAAGAAGTTCCAGAACCGCGGTGTCCCGCTGGTGGACCTGATCGGTGAAGGAAACCTCGGTTTGATGACCGCCGCGCGGAAGTTTGATCCCGATCGCGGCGTGAAGTTCATCTCGTACGCGGTCTGGTGGATTCGCCAGGCGGTTCAGGCCGCGATCGCGCGCCACGGCCGCCCGGTTCGGGTTCCCCTCAACCGTACCGCGGACCTGAGCCGTCTGGGCCGCACCACGACACTGCTCAAGGACCGGCTGGGCCGCATGCCCACCACCGAGGAACTGGCCCGTGCCACCGGCCTGACGGTCGAGGCGGTCCGGAGTCTCGGGGCGCTCAACACCGAGGCCGTCCGGCTCGATCACCCCACGCGCGACGGCGATTCGAGCGAGCGGATCGAACGGTTCAGCGCGCTGGACGCGGAAGGCACCGATGCCCCCGCCATGGCGAACAGCCAGACGTCCGATATCGAGGCGGCCCTCGCGACACTGCCGCCACGCGACGCCAAGGTGCTCCGGCTCTACTTCGGGCTCGAGGACGGGAACAGCCGGACCCTCGAGGAGATCGGCCGGATGATGGG
>JANOFA010000759.1:0-5093 GCA_031413355.1 Gemmatimonadota bacterium
GCCGCCGCCGACCCGCGGGCCACGCTGCTGGTACCCGAATCCGTCGCCCGAAAGTACCGGGTATTCCCTCTCACCGCCGATGATCGCCGCATCTGCGTCGCGACCGCCGATCCGCGCGACTTCGATGCCGAGCAGGCGATCGGCTTCCTCACCAGCCGCACCGTGGAATTCCACGTCACCTCGCCGGCGCAGCTGCAGGAGCGACTGAACGCGGCGTACAGCCCGGAGCGCAGCATCGAGCGGATGCTGGACCGGCTGGCTCCCTCGAAGATCGAAACGATCATCGTGGACGAGCCGGTGGAGAACCGGGACCCGGTCCTCGATGCCCCGGTCGCCAAGCTGGTCGACGCCATGATCTGCGAAGGGGTGCGCCAGGGTGCGAGCGACATCCACGCGGAGCCGGAGGAAGGCGCGACGGTGGTCCGCTACCGGATCGACGGCGTGCTCCGCGAGGTCATGCGGCTGCCGGGCTCGGCCGGGGCCTCCCTGGTCCGGCGGGCCAAGATCTTCGCCCGGCTGGACGTGACCGATCCGCTGCACCCGCACGATGGCCGTGCGTCGATCCGGGTGGACGGGCAGCAGATCGACCTGCGCGTATCCACCGTGCCGATCGCCCGACGCGGAGAAAAGGTCGTCATCCGCATTCTCGACAAGTCCAACCTGCGCGCGACCATCGGCGAGCTGGGCCTGAGCGAGCGGGAGCGGGTGCTGCTCGAGCGCCTGCTCGGCTTCCGCGAGGGGATGCTCCTCGTCACCGGTCCGACCGGGAGCGGCAAGACCACCACGCTCTACGCGGCGCTCAACCAGCTCAACACCGGCAAGGTGAATATCGTAACGGTGGAGGACCCGGTGGAGTATGACCTCGCCGGGATTTCGCAGATCCAGGTGAACGACGCCCAGGGGCTCACCTTCGCCACGTCACTGCGCTCGGTGCTGCGGCAGGATCCGGATATCGTGCTGGTGGGCGAAATTCGCGACATCGAAACGGCCAAGACCGCCATCCAGGCGGGGCTGTCGGGGCACTTTGTGCTCTCGACCCTGCATACCAACGACGCACCCTCCGCGATCATCCGGTTGCGGGACATGGGTGTCGAGAGCTTCAAGATCGCGTCGGTGCTGCGCGGCGTGCTGGCCCAGCGCCTGGTGCGGCGGGTCTGCGCCCACTGCGCGGTACCGATCACACCCGAGGAGCTTCCGGTCGATGCCCGTCCGACCGCGGACTGGCCCGGAACCCCCTCGCTCCGGCGGGCGTCAGGATGCAAGCACTGCGGTGGCGCGGGGTACAAGGGACGCCTCGGCGTGGTGGAGATCATGCCGATGGACGAACATGTGACCCGGCTGGTCGACAGCGGGGCGCCGCCGGACCAGGTGGCGCAGGCGGCCCAACGGATCGGGATGCAGAGCCTGTGGGAGAGCGGACTTGACCGGATGTGGCAGGGGCTGACCACACTGGATGAGCTGGTCCGGGTGCTCGGCGAGCGGGTACAGGAGGATGGCGGCACCCAGCCCAACCGACCGAGCGTCATGCTGGTGCCGCAGGAGGTGCGGGCGGCGGTGGCCGCGGCGGCGGCGGCCAAGCCCGAAGCGGGCACTCCGGCTGCGCGGAAGGTGCTGGTCGCGGATGACGACCCGCAGATGCGTCGGCTGGTGCGCGCCGTGCTGGAGCGGGAGGGGATGCAGGTGGTCGAGGCGGCGGATGGACTCGATGCCATCGATGCCATCGGGCAGCATCAGTTCGAGCTGATCATCCTCGACATTGACATGCCGCGGCTCGACGGGCTGGGCGTGCTGGAGGAACTTGGCGCCTCGGTCGCCACGTCCCAGATCCCGGTGATCGTCCTGACCGCGCGGTCGGATGACACCGAGTCGCGGGCGCTGGATCTGGGGGCGCAGGACTATCTTACCAAGCCGGTCCGACCCACCGCGCTCACGGCGCGGGTCCGGGCGGTGCTCCGGCGGGTCAAGGCCTAGGAGGAGCCACGGATGGCCACCATTCTGATCGTCGAAGACAGCCCCGATAACATGAAGTTGTTCCGGACCCTGCTCACGATGAAACAGCATACGGTCGTGGGGCTCACCAGCGGCGAGGGACTGCTGCCGACCATCGAGCAGGCCCAGCCGGCGCTGGTGCTGATGGATATTCAGCTGCCGGGCCGGGATGGTTTCGGGCTGCTGGAGGAGATCCGGGCCAGTCCCCACCGGGCTCTGCGGGTCGTAGCCTTGACGGCCCACGCCATGGCGGGCGACCGTGAACGGGCCCTTGACGCGGGGTTTGACGGCTATATTACCAAACCAATCGATATCCGAAGTTTCCCGGACGAGGTGGCCCGGGCCCTTCAAGGAGAACGAGTCACGCACTGATGCCTCAAGCGCCACCCCCCTCCCCGACGCCGTCCGGGCAGCACGATCGGACCAAACTGCTCGAGGCCTACCAGAACCTGGTACGCTCCGAACAGGAGAAGCGCACCTCCGTCGCCGTCCCGGTTCCGCCCGAATCCCGCGCCCCATTCTGGGCCACCACCCTCCTGGTCATCGCGGGGCTCTCCTCGCTCCTGGTCCTGCAGCCACAGTGGCTCTTTCCCCGTCCACCGGCCGAATCGCCGGCGCTCCAGGAAGCCAGCCTGCGGGTGCGGATGTTCGTGGAGATCGACCGGATCGAGCAGTTCCGCAGCCTGAACAACCGACTCCCGGTGAATCTCAGTGAGGCAAAAGCGGACAGCGTCGGGCTGCACTACCGGCCCATCGAGGCCAGCTACACCCTTGTCGGCCGCAACGGGCCGCTGGCGCTGACCTATTCCTCCTCGATGACGCCGCGGGATTTCCTGGGACAGAGCTACGAGCTGATCAGCATGCGGATGAGGCGATGACCAACCGGCGTGGCTGGACCATGATTGAACTGCTGATCGCCATGGTGGTCCTCGGCCTGCTGGCGGCCATCTCGGTGCTCAAGTACATCGACCTCAGCCGCACGGCATACGCGGCCAAGATCACCGGCGAGTTCATCACCGTCCGGCTGGCGGCGTACAATTACGAGGCCGATCACAACAACTCCTGGCCCTCCGACCAGGAGGCGGGCGTCGTCCCACCCGAGATGATCCCCTATCTGCCCAATCAGTTCTCTTTTGTCACCCCGACCTACGAGCTCGACTGGGATAATCGCAGCCCGAGCCGCAATCCGTATCAACTGGCGATCTCGGTGCGGACCACCGATGCGCGGCTGATGAACTCGTTGCGCCAGACGCTGGGCAACCGTGCGCCGTATTTCTTCTCCGGGAACCGGCTGACGTACATCATGGTGGACAGTTACGGGAACTATTAGGCGATTGGGCGATTGGTCAGTCGTCGACGCGCTTCTTCGCCGTGGTTTCCCGCTCCCATTGCCGGGCCGTCTCCAGCACCTTGGGATCGACGCGCGGAAACTGCGGGTTCATCCGCTCCAGTGTTTCCACCACCACCTGCGCGACCAGCAGATTCCGGCTCGACTTGCGGTCACCGGGAACGACGTACCACGGCGCCACATCGGTGCTGCACTTCTCGAGCACGTCCTCGTAGGCTTCGGTGTAGTCCTCCCACCGCTTCCGCTCGTCGAGATCCCCCACCTGAAACTTCCAGTTCTTGAGCGGATCGTTGATCCGCTCCAGCAGCCGCTCTTTCTGTTCTTCCTGTGAGATGTGGAGGAAGAACTTGAGGATGGTCACGCCGTTCTCGGACAGCATCCGCTCGAAGTCGTTGATCTGGGCGTAGCGCCGCTTCCACTGCTCCTTTGGCACCAGGTCGTGCACCCGGACGACGAGCACATCCTCGTAGTGCGACCGGTTGAAGATCCCGATCGTGCCGCGCGGAGGGATGGCTTGGTGCACCCGCCAGAGGTAGTCGTGCGACAGCTCGAGGTCGGTCGGTCGCTTGAAGTTGGTGACGACGCAGCCCTGAACGTTGACCGGCCCGAAGATCGAGCGGGTAAGGCCATCCTTGCCGGAGGCGTCACGGCCCTGGAGCACGATGAGCAGGGCGCGCTTCGATTCGGCGTAGAGGGCGACCTGCAACTCCACCAGACGCTTCAGGAGCGGGGCGAGTGCGGCATCGGCGTCGGCGCTGCGAAGGGCGCGGTCATCCACCGCTCCGCTGTCCATGAGTTGTACCTTGGTGCCGGGAGCAATCGGCTGCAGTGCCATGGGGGGCGGATTCCCTGGGTGAGGGGTGGACGGGGAAGGTACGAGGCGGAAGATTCGGGGCAAGCGGTGGGGAGGCGGCAGGCGGTGGGGGGTAGGGCGGTTGGGCGATTGGGCGATTGGGCGATTGGGCGATTGGGCGATTGGGCGGTTGGGCGGTTGGGCGATTGGGCGGTTGGGCGATTGGGCGATTGGGCGGTCCTCAGCCATCCCGCTTGAGATACAGCACCTGATAGACGTTTTCCGCGTTTTCCGCCTGCAGCACGGCGACGAGTTCCCACCCTTCCTTCCCGGCGGCGGCGAGGTAATCCCATGATTCGGGACAGGACTCGTAGATTCCGGCGAAGTCCGGGCTCAGGGGAAGGGTGCCGATCCACACTCCGTTGACGAAGGTGATCCGATTGAACTGCTGCTGACAGACCTGGTAGGAGAAGCGGGAGGCCATGACAAATCACCAGAGTGAGAGTGCGTGTCTGCCGGTTGAAAAGGCCCGGCGCTGGTTCACCGCCAGTCTTTCGGGGAGATGCAGTGTGCAATACAGCGGGAGCCACGAGTGCTCGGGGCCGGACTCGAACCGACATGGGGTTGCCCCCGAGGGATTTTAAGTCCCATGCGTCTACCAGTTTCGCCACCCGAGCGGGTAGGAAGAATCTAAGGGCGGGCGGAGCTCAAGGTGAGGGAGGCGACGGGCGGACGGGCGGACGGGCGGACGGGCGGACGGGTCGAAGGTACTGCTCCGGCGGGGAGGACGAGCGTGGCTCCGGGACAGAGAGATCCCGCGCTACGCTCGGGATGACAGCCAGAGTTTTCGCCCACGCCGCTGACAGCTGACGTCTTATGGCTGATGGCTGACGGCTGACGGCTACCGCCCCACCCGCACTCCCCCCGACGCCTTCGTCGCCCAGGCCACCGGCAGTCGGCCAA
>JANOFA010000760.1:0-1163 GCA_031413355.1 Gemmatimonadota bacterium
GCCGTACAAGAGCCGTCCCTGCTCGTCCACCAGGGCGACACCCCAGAGCAACCGGTTGAATGGTGGGGCATCCAGCAGTGCATCGAGCTGGCGGACGGCGGCTTTCGGGAGCTGCGCCGTCAGGATTTCCGTGTAGCCGAGCATGGCGAACAGCGCGAGTGGAAGCGCCGCCGCCACCAGCCATCGTGGAGCTCCGCCGACCCACCGGTTAAGCGTCCGGTCGAGGTCGGAGTGATGTCGCCGCTTGTGCGACTCATGTGTCCGATTCATGCACGTTCCCCGGTGAAGCGATCTGAGCGTTGACTCTATCATGTAACTCCGCCATCCTACAGCACTTGGATCATGTCGTCAATCACGCTGCGCGCCGGGGGTTCCCCGCGCCCTCCTGTCTGATTTTATGACGCGCCGCCTCGCGGGCTTCTTGCTGTTGCTGACGCTGGCCCTGGGGGGCGCGCCGCTGCACGCGCAGGAGCCCGCCACGGTGATCCGTGGTCTCACCTTTCACGGCAATCATGCGCTGAACAGCGCGACGCTCAGCGCCGCGATCGGTACGACCAATTCCAGCTGGTTCGCCCGCCAGTGGTTCGTGCGTTGGCTTGGCCTGGGCGAGAAGCGCACCTTCGACGCGACAGAGTTCCGACGGGACGTTCTGCGCCTGACCCTGCTCTATCGGCAGAGCGGGTTCATGGATGTCGCAGTGGATACCGTCGTGCGGCGGAGCGGGAAGGACATTCGCCTCACCTTTCGGATTACGGAAGGCCCGCCGGTGGTCGTCTCCGCGCTTGAGGTGCATGGGCTTGACTCGATTCCCGCGCGCGACGAACGCGATCTGCGCGAGGACCTGCCGCTGCGCACCGGCCGGCCCTTCGACCGGTTCCTGTTCCAGGCGAGCGCCGACACCATTATCAGCCGGCTGCGGAATCTGGGCTATCCCGGCGCCGAGGTGTATCGCACCTACACCGTGGACCGGGCGGCGCGCGATGCGAAAGTTGGCCTTGAGGCGGTCCCCGGACCGCGATCGACCTTCGGGGCCGTGACGGTGGTGGGAGCGAAGAAGGTCGACACGACGTTCATCCGCCAACTCCTCCCGGCCCGGCCGGGCCAGCGCTTCAGTCAGCAGGAGCTCTTTCAGAGCCAGCGGAAGCTGTACCAGACGCAGCTCT
>JANOFA010000761.1:0-1053 GCA_031413355.1 Gemmatimonadota bacterium
TGGCGTTCGAGCGCGGCGCGGCGGCCCGCCGAGCCGCGGCTCAGGAGCAGCAGCACCAGCTGCAGATCGGCCGGCTGCAGCCGGCACCGGGTATTCGCCAGGATCATGACCGACTCCCCTCACGCTGAGACGCCTGGTACCCCTGCCTGGGATGTCGCCGGCGGGAGCGCCCTGCCCCGTCTGGTGGCCTTTGCCCGCGCCGTCACCGGCACCCTCCGCCCTCCCACTCTTCTCGACCATCTGGTGCAGGAAGTAAAGGCAACCCTCATGCCCGATGGGGTGCGGGCCGTCGCATTCGATGAGCAGGGAGAGGAGGAGAGTGCCAGCGGGCGGTCGGATCACCCCGGCATTGGTGCCGCGATCGCCGAGGTCATCCGCAGCGGCCTCCCCTGTCGGACTGGGCGGAAGGGGGGAGAGGTGTGCGCCCTCCCGCTCTCCGGCCGGCGGGCGTTGCTCGGTGTTCTGGCGGTGGATTGCCCTCGCACACTGCTCCCCAACGAGCGCCTGCTGCTCGAGGGACTCGTCGCGATCACCACCGTGGCGTTGGAGGGCACGCGGCTCGCCACCGCTGCCGAGGCCAGCCACCAGGCCTGGGAGCGCGCAGTGGACGCGGTGGATTTCGCCATCGTGGTGCTCGATCGGGCCGGCCGGGTGGATCGGGCCAATCGCGCCTTTGCCACGCTGATCGACCGGCGCACCACGCCCCTGGCCGGTCGTCCCTGGCCCGACCTGCTCCCGCCTGATTGGCACGCTGCGGTCTCGGAGTCGCTTGCGGCGAGGGAGCCGACGGCCGTCGAGCTGACAGTTCGTGGCCGCACCCTCGCGGTGACCGCCTTCCGCGCCATGGTCGTCGAGCCGTCGGCGGCCGTCCTGGTATTTGAGGATCAGACCGACCGCCGCCGGTTGCAGGAGCGGCTGGTCCAGTCGGAAAAGTTGTCCGCCATCGGCCAGCTGATCGCTGGTGTCGCCCACGATCTCAACAATCCGCTGACCTCCGTGGTGGGCTTCGCCGATTTCCTCGCCGAGACCGCCGAAGTCCCCCCGCGGCTGCGC
>JANOFA010000762.1:0-3748 GCA_031413355.1 Gemmatimonadota bacterium
CTCGCACACCGAGATGCCCAGCCGGAGACCGAGACAGCTGTCGACAGCCCGGATGACAGATCCCGCGGCAAAGAACCGTCGCTCGTCGAACAGGCCATACGTGGGCAGGAAGACCTTGCGATGGATGTGGCGGATGCCGGCGTCGCTGCCGCCCAGGCTGGCGTAGAGGCAGGAATTGTGGAGGTGGTTGCGCCAGACCTCGTAGAAGCCGATCGCGATATCGAACGGCGGCGCCCCGCTCTCCGCATGCAGCCGGGAGAGATCGGCGTAGAGCTGCTCGGCGGAGAGCGCGAGCTCCTGGGTGCCACCTTCAAGGAAATAGCCGGTGAGCGCCGATTCCGGTGCCACGACGAGCGCCGGCGGCTCGTCCCACGCGGCGAGGGCGCGGAAGTGCTCGCCCAGGCGGGCGAGATTGACGGCGTACTCCCCTTTGTCGGGCCGGAACTGCAGGATGGCGGCGCGGAGCATGGCGGGGAATCTAGCGGGGATCGTGTAGGGGCGGGGTTAAGCCCCACCGCTGCCGGCGGAATAGAGCTGCCCACCCACCGCGAGCCCGGCGAGGCCGGCAAGCAAACCGAGCAATACGCTCGCCGCCACATAGCCAACCGCCTTGCTCCACGCCCCGTCCTGGGCCAGCCGAATGGTCTCGGCGGTGAAAGTGGAGAAGGTGGTGAAGCCGCCGCAGAAGCCCACCGTGAGCATGGCGCGGACCTCGGGGCTCAGCGTCGAGGGCACGAGCGGAATCCGGATCAGGAAACCGAGCAGAAAGGAGCCGGTGATGTTGATGAGGAGTGTGGCCCACGGAAGGCCGCCGCGGGCGAACCAGAGGTCGACCAGATAACGGCTCACGCCACCGGCCGCACTGCCCAGCGCCACATACCAGATCATTCGATGACCCCTTAGCTTAGGCCGGCATGACACCCTACGATGCCATTCGCGGCGTCCCCAATGCCTGCCAAGCCCTGCCGAAGGTGGTGACCGGTGGCCAGCCGGACAAGAGCCACCTGGAAGCCCTGGCCCAGGCGGGAGTGAAGGTCGTGCTCGATCTGCGCGCCCCGCATGAGCCCCGACCCTTCGACGAACCGGCCACCGTACGAACCGTTGGAATGATCTACGAGAATGTACCGGTCGGGATCGGGCCGCTGGACGACGCGTTGCTGGAACGAATCCTTGCGGTGTATCGGGCGCATCCCGAGTCGACCGTCTTCTGCCACTGCGCCGGCGGCAACCGGGTGGGCGGCGCGCTCATCCCGTATCTCATCCTCGACCACATGTTTTCTGAAGACGATGCCATCGCGACCGCGCGGCGGGTGGGACTGAGCAGTCCGGAACTGCTGGCGTGGGGGGTGGAGTATGCGAGGCGGAAAGGCGGGGGGTAGGCGCGAGGCGCGAGGCGGAAGTTGCCGCGCGAGCGCCCGGTGGTGGAGTCCAACCGCCTAGCGCCTACTCCCTATCGCCTGCTGTGCCTACTGCCGGTGCCAGTACATCCGCATCTCGCTGATCTTGTCGTGGACCGTCTCGCAGAATATCGCGCCGCGGGCATCGACCCATTCGCCGGTGCGGCGGCGGCGGAAGATGCAGCGGAACTCGGTGGAGAACCACGGTCCGGCGGCGTAGATCTCTCCGGCGGTGAAAGTGACCTCCGACTGATTGAGCGGCACCTCGGCCCAGTAGCCCTTCACCGCGTCGATCCCCCGCAGCGGCTCGCTGAACGGCGTCTCGATGAACACCGCGTCGAGCGCGAAGACCCCGACCAGCACATCCACTTTCCCCTTGCTCCAGCCACGGCCGAACTCGTCCATCAGCGTGCGACCCAGGGCGCGGGTGGCTTCCACCGTCGTCTCACTCATGGCAACCGGACACTCTCTGGCTTGCTCCGGCACGGGGCCGGGTTGATGATTCCCGCATCTGAATGCCGTCGAATCTATATCTGCTGACCCGCGCCTGCGCGGCCGCCGCCCTCCTCGCCCTGCTGCCCGCGCACGCGGAGTTGCCGCCCTGTCCTCCCGAGGCGGAAGCCGCGGTGACCGCCGGCTGGACGGCGTACCGCGCCGATTCGTTGAGCGTGGCGCGCCAGCATTTCCGCCGGGCCGAACAGCTCTGCCCCGACAACCTCGATGCCCGAGTGGGTCTGGGGTACGTCGCGCTGCGGCAGGATCAGGTCGCGGCGGCCGATTCACTATTCAACTTGGTGGTGCGGCGCGACAGCCTGAACGGTGATGCCTGGGACGGGCTGACCCAGAGCAGCTGGCGACGGGGTGACCGGACCGCGGCACTCAGCGCGGGCCGACGCGCCATCAGGCTGCATCCCGACAACGCCGCGACCCGGTCGGTGCTGGGCCAGATCGATCCCGACTGGGACCGGCCAGCCAGCGGTCGGCCGCCACGGCCCGAAACGCTGCGGGTCGACGCGCGCACGCAGGGCGATGGGTTCCAGGTACCGACTGGTGCCGGCTGGCGTGGGTTCTACGCCAACGGCGTCAACATGGGCGTCGCCCTGCCGGGCAGGTTCCCCTCCGAATTTCCGCCTGACTCGGCCACCTACGCCGGCTGGTTCGAGATGCTGTCGGCGATGCACGCCAACACACTGCGGCTCTACACCATCCTGCCGCCGTCGTTCTACCGCGCGCTGCGCGGGTGGAACCGGACGCATCCGGATGCGCCGCTCTGGCTGGTGCACGGCGTCTGGACCGAACTGCCGCCGGAACACCACTTCAACGACAGCACCTGGAAGGCCGGCTTTCGCGCCGAGATGCGCCGGGTGGTGGATCTGCTGCACGGCAACGCGAAGATCCCGAAACTCCCCGGTCACGCCGGCGGCCGCTACGACGCCGATGTCTCCCGCTGGGTGCTGGCCTATATCATCGGGCGGGAGTGGGAGCCGTACGCGGTGAAGGACTTCGACCGGCGCAACCCGTCCCCCGCGCCCTACCACGGCCGGTTCCTCGAGACGGTGGGCGTGGTCCCGGCGGCGGATGGGTGGATGGCCGAGCAGTGCGACTACCTGCTGGGGTATGAGGCGAACATCTACAACACCATCCGGCCGATCGCCTACACCAACTGGCCGACGCTCGATCCGCTGACCCACCCCACGGAGGCCAGCGGGGATGAGGAAGCGGCCTGGCGGCGCAAGGCAGGACGAACGCCGGTGCGCGATCCGATCGAGTACGAGAACGACGTGATCGGCCTCGATGCGATGCTGGTGCGCGCCACACCGCGGAATCCCGCCGGCTGGTTCGCCAGCTATCACGCCTATCCCTACTATCCCGATTTCCTGCTGTATGATCCGGGCTACGACAATGCCCGATCGAGCGAGGGGAGGTCGAACTTCTTCGGGTACCTGAGCGAGCTGAAGCGGCATCACGCCGGCATCCCGCTGCTGCTCTCCGAGTACGGCGTGCCCTCGAGTCGCGGCGTGGCACATCTGCAGCCGCAGGGCTGGAACCACGGCGGCCACGACGAGATCGCGATGGCGCGCATCGATGCCCGACTCACCCGCGAGATCCGGGAGAGCGGCGCCGCGGGCGGGATCATCTTCGCGTGGATCGATGAGTGGTTCAAGAAGAACTGGATCGTCATTGAGTACGAGCGCCCGGCGGAGAACACCCGCCAGTGGCACAACGCGATGGATGCTGAGCAGCATTACGGGATCCTGGGGATGTACGCCGGGAATGCGAACAGCACGCCGCGGCTGGGCGGGATGGCGGCGCGGTGGCGGGCGCTGCCGCTGCTCACGGAGAATGCGACG
>JANOFA010000763.1:0-3322 GCA_031413355.1 Gemmatimonadota bacterium
TGAATGGTGCTTTTACTTTTGTTAACGGTTCGGTGTTGCGTTCGAGGATTTTGAGTTCGGCCTGATTTTTTTCAAGAACTTCTTCTACGATATGACAGATGAGTCCTTCCTGAGTTTTCATATTGTCTTCGTGATCTGCAAAGGCTGCTTCTGCGTCCATCATCCAGAACTCTGTTAAGTGGCGGCGGGTTTTGGATTTTTCTGCGCGGAATACTGGTCCGAAATCGAAACATTTTCCTACTGAAAAGATTGCGGCTTCAATGTAGAGCTGGCCGGATTGGGTGAGGTAGGCTTTGTTTTCTTCGAAATAGTCGATTTCAAAAAGTTCGGTTGTTCCTTCGCAGGCGTTTGGGGTAAGGATTGGTGCATCGATTTTGATGAAGCCTTCGCGGTTTAAGAACTCAAAAGTTGCGTTGATGATAGTGTTGCGAATGCGTTGGATAGCCCACTGGCGGCTTGAACGAAGCCAGAGATGGCGACGGTCGAGCAAGAAATCGATGCCATGATCTTTTTTGGAAATTGGATACTCTTCTGTGCAGAGTTGGACGATTTCGATGTTTGTAACTTGAAGTTCGTAAACACCTTCTTGTTTTGGGTGTTTGTTGACCATGCCGGTTACTCTTACCGAAGATTCTGCTGTGAGCTTTTCAGCATTTTTTGCGGTTGTTGGGTCTACTTCTGCGGCTACTACAACTCCTTGGGTTGTGCCGCTGCCGTCGCGGAGTTGGAGGAAGTAGAGTTTGCCGTTGCCGCGTTTGTTATACATCCAGCCCTGAATTGTGGCTTCTGTGCCTACATGGTCAGCCAGTTTTGCAATCGTGGTTATCATAAATTTTACAAAAAAATACTATCGCTACGATACTGAAAGGTTATTTTGAAAGCAAGATGATGGAAAGAAGCGAGTGTTGAAAAATCGGCTCTTTCTTCCTGGTAATAGCCACTTTTTGAACACTCTATAAGGTGGCGGGAGGTGAAATTAGTTTGGCAATTTTACCCCAAGCTTTTCGAGCATTTCTCTGAGTTGGATCAATGGAAGTCCTATGACGTTGTTGTAGTCGCCTTCGATTTTTTCGACGAATTTGCCGCCTTCGCCTTCGATGGAAAAGGCGCCGGAGATTTGGAGAGCGTTTTCTTGTTCGGCCCGCGCGGCGCGCAGCTCCGGAGTTTCGCTGTCGTGGGCCGCCCCGGTGAGGACTTCGTAGATGGTCACCGCCTCGCGCCACCGGGGATAGGTCTGGAGCAGATCCCCCACGATCCGACGCACCAGGGGCAGCGTCGCCTCGGCTTCCGGCACCGTGAAGAGCCGCGGAGCGCCACCCATGGTCAGCGCCAGATCAGGGTGAGCCCGGCGACCTGCTCCGGGTGACTGATGAACCCGACCACCTTGTGGTCGGCATCTACCACCGTGATCGTGGCGCGAAGGTGGAGTTCAGTGGGGTCCTGATCCATGTGGAGCACGAAGCCCACGAGTTCGGTATCGGGCCCCACGACGCAGCTGTCGGTGCGCATGATGGCGTCGGCGCGGCTGATAGTGGCGTCGAGCCCCTCGGCGAGACAGCGGGTGACGAGGTCGCGATCGCTGAGCACGCCAAGGAAGCGGCGGCTGCGGTGATCGTCCACCACCGGCACGACGGAGATGTTGCGGGCCCGGAACATGATCGCCACCTCGCTCGCGGTGGCGTTGGCCACGGCGACGAAGGGATTGGGGACCATGGCGTCGGAGGCTTTCATGGGGTCACTCGTGAAGGTGGTCGCGGGCGACTGAAAGGCGATGGGCGGCAGGTGCGAGGCGACATGGAACCGAACTTCCACCTCGCCGTTCCCGCCCCACCCGCCGCTGACTCAGGCAATCTGCTCAGGCGTCACCCGATTGCAAGCCCGCGAGCGCAGTCCGGGTGGCGAGATAGCCCTCCTCGACGTAGCGCCGCACCTCATCGACCCGGAAGGTGGCGCCTTTTTTCACCCGCGGCCGGACGTAGATCAGCGGTGGCCGGTTGGTGCTGCCGCGCCAGAGCGCGAGGGCCAGCGCCGTCTGGCCGGCCATGAGAATCCCGGTGGCCTCATTGTGCAGGTCCACGACCGGTGGCAATCCGGGACCGCTCGCGCCGGGCTCTTCATCGAAGCCGGGACCGACATCGACCGCGACGACCAGCCGGGCCGGCAGCAGTGTGGCCACCTCGAGCGGGAGGACGGCACGGAGACCACCGTCGGCATGACGGCGGCCACCAATGATGGCGGCCGGAAAGAAGATCGGGAGGGCGCAACTGGCATAGAGCGCGTCGATGAGCGGTGCGTCCTGGCCGTCGGTGCCGAAGCGGACCAGCGCGCCGGAATCGAGCGCGGTCGCGGTCACGACAAGCGGCCGGGTGAGTTCGCTGAAGCGGCGGGCCGGCACCAGCCGCTCGAGGGCGGCTCGGAACGGTGCCGGCTGCAGCAGCTGCCGGGCCCATAGTCCCTTGAGGAAGGCGAAGCGATCGGCCCGCACGATGTCGCGATCGCTGATCGACCCGATCCGCCGCAGGACCTCCGCGGTGTCGAGCCCGGAAGCGAACATCGCGGCGAAGACAGCCCCCATCGAGGTGCCGATCAGGTAGTCGGGACTGAGGCTGGCCTCCTCGAGCGCACGCCAGGCGCCGACATGCGCCGCCGCCTTGGCTCCGCCACCCCCGAAGATCGCGACGATCACCGGCCACGCGCCTCGCGCCGCAGCCGGGCCTTCTCGTAGCGCTCCTTCTCCTCCTCCGACCCTGGCATCAGTCGGGGCACCCGCGTTGGGCGGCCCTGCTCGTCAATGGCGACAAAGATGACGCGCGCGCTGTGGGTGTGGCGCTGCACCCCGGTCGGCACATGCTCGCTGTACACCTCCACCGAGACATCCATGGAGGTGTTGCCCACGAAGTCCACCGTCGCCTTGCAGGTGACCAGCGCACCCGCCTGAATCCGTTCCCGGAAGTCCACCCGATCAAAGCTCGCGGTCACCGATGGGCCACCGGCATGGCGAATCGCCGCCACCGCCGCCGCCTGGTCCACCAGCGCAAGGAGATGCCCGCCGAACAGATCGTTCAGCACATTCAGCATGTGCGGCATCACCAGCGTGGTGAGCTGGGAGACGGAGTAGGACATGGGGCGGGAGTCGGGGAGCTGGGGCATGGGTGATTGGGTGATTGGGTGATTAGGCAGACGGTCAGACGGTCAGACGGGCGGACCGGGGAAGTACTTGACCGTCTGACCGTCCGACCGCCTGACCCTCAGACCGCCTGACCCTCAGACCGCCTGACCATCTGACCGCCCGACCGCCTGACCGTCTGACCCTCTGACCGTC
>JANOFA010000764.1:0-1146 GCA_031413355.1 Gemmatimonadota bacterium
ACCCTGAATGTCCTCGGCCATCTGCTGGAAGAAGGTGCTGGTGGTACGGCCGCAGCCCGGGCAGGCGGTGACCTGCGGGGTGAAGCTGCGAATGGAGAGCGACTGGAGGATCTGCTGGGCGACGAGCACCTCCTCGGTGCGATCCCCGCCGGGCTTCGGTGTGAGCGAGACACGGATGGTGTCGCCCAGCCCTTCCTGCAGCAGGATGGAGAGCCCGGCGGCGCTCGCCACGATGCCCTTCATCCCCAGTCCCGCTTCGGTCAGGCCGAGGTGGAGGGGATAGTCGCTGCGGGCAGCGAGCATCCGGTAGACGTCGACCAGGTCCTGGACCCCGGAGACCTTGGCGCTCAGGATGATCCGGTCATGCGGCAGGCCGATCGACTCGGCCAGCGCGGCGGAGCGGAACGCGCTCTCGACCATCGCATCCATCGTCACGTCGCGGGCCTCGCGCGGGCTCTTGCTGCGGGCGTTGGCGTCCATCATTTCTGTCAGGAGATTCTGGTCCAGCGAACCCCAGTTGACCCCGATCCGCACCGGCTTGGCGTGAGTCAGCGCGACCTCGATGATCAGACGGAAATGTTCATCCGCCCGCTTGGCGCCAACGTTGCCCGGATTGATGCGATACTTGGCGAGGGCGGCGGCACAGTCGGGGTACCGGGTGAGGAGCTGATGCCCGTTGTAGTGGAAGTCCCCGATGATCGGCACGGACACGCCCTCCGCGGCCAGCCCCTCGACGATCGGGGCGACCGCCGCGGCCGCCGCCTCGTTGTTCACCGTCACCCGCACCAGCTGGCTGCCGGCGCGCGCCAGCGCCGCAACCTGCCGGATGGTGCCCGGGATGTCGGCGGTATCGGTATTGGTCCTGGACTGCACGACGACGGGATGGCCGCTGCCGACGGGAACACCGCCGACGAGGCACGTCACGGTCTGGCGGCGGGGGCGAGGAGGCATGGCCAAATATACAGCGGGGCGACGCAGGCGACGGGAAAGGCCGACCGGTCAAGTCAGTGCAGCCTCGAGCAGGGCGAGGACTTCTTGTCGCACGGTGTAGTAGATGGCCATGGCGTGCGCGGTCCCGGGGACGATCCGCGCCTTGGCGTGCTTCAGGCCCTCGCTCCAGGCCTTGGCGTTATCAGCTGCTGCAGG
>JANOFA010000765.1:0-1547 GCA_031413355.1 Gemmatimonadota bacterium
GGTCGAGATTACCAAACTGGATTCCACCGGGACCGTCGCGGCGCACATGTGGCCGCAGCTCCTCGAGGGCGGCCGTTCGGTGCTGTTCACCGCGCTGGGGCCGAGCATGATGTGGCAGGATGCCACCGTCGTGCTGCAGGACCTCGGGAGCGGGAAGCGCACGACCATCGCCACCGGGGGAACCTTCGGCCGGTATGTGCCTACCGGCCACGTGGTCTACATCCGGGCCGACGGGACGGTGGAAGCGGTCCCGTTCGATCTTCCCGGGCGACGGGTGAGGGGAAGCTCCTTCGTGATCCAGCAGGGGGTTCGCACCAGCTACTGGGCAGGGTCGGGTTCCTTCGCCGTCTCCGACGCCGGGACCTTCGCCTTCACCCGTGGCTCGAGCTGGCAGCAGCACCGGCTCACCTGGGTGGACCGGCAGGGTAAGGTGCTGGGACACGTCGGGGAGCCGGTCACTGCGGAGGGCATCCGGGTTACGCCGGACGGGCGCTATGGTGTGGCCTACGTCGCGTCGCCCAGCGCGGATATCGCGCGATTCGATCTCGCCACCGGCGAAGAGCGCCGGCTGACGTTCGACACCAGGACCGAGGACAACCCGATCTGGACGCCCGACGGCCGGCGGGTGACCTACCGGCAGATCATCTCGGCCCACGACAACCGCATCCTCACCCGCTCCGCTGACGGACAGGGCGAGGTCGAGCAGGTCTATTTCCACAAGGGGGGGTCCGCGATTCCCATGTCCTGGTCCCCGGACGGTTCCGTGCTCGCGATCCACGCCGGAACCATCATTGTGTTGCACCCCGGGAGACAGCGGGTGGACACCGTGACCAAAGGGATCGTCTCGGGTGGGACCGGCTCGGTCCAGTTCTCCCCCGACGGGCGCTGGCTGGCCTACACCTCGTCCGAGAACGGGCAGGATGAGGTCTACGTGGTCTCCTTTCCCGGCCTCACCGGCCGGCAGCAGGTCTCGCTGAGTGGCGGGCGGCTGCCGCTCTGGTCAGCCAGGAGCCGGGAGCTCTTCTTCGTGGCCGGGGATACGCTGCGGGCGACCTCGGTGTCCACGGCAGACGGTTTCGACTGGACGCCGCCGAAGGCGCTGTTCGGGAGCCCGGACCTGGCGACTCTCACGTACGGCTTCAGTGTCTCGCCCGACGGCCGGCGGTTCCTCTACCCGGTCCGCAACCCGGATGCGGGGGCCCGCGAGATCGACCTCGTGCTGAACTGGTTCGTGGAACTGAAGGAGAAATCGCAGCGATGAGCCGGGGGATGGAGCACCTCACCGCCGCGCTCGCCGACCGCTACCGCATCGAGCGGGAGCTGGGCCAGGGGGGCATGGCGCGGGAGCTCGTGACTGAAGTCACGGCTCGGCTGATGTCGCTAAAGCGACTGGGGACAGGCTGCCGGGGTCACTTCAGTGACCTCAGCCGAGCCGTCGCTTCAGCGACGCGCTCGGGCGACGCCACTGGAAATCACGATGCCTGACGCGCCCGCCCGCCTCACCGCCGCCTTGTCCGACCGCTACCGCCTCGAGCGGGAGCTGGGTC
>JANOFA010000766.1:0-3019 GCA_031413355.1 Gemmatimonadota bacterium
CAGCGCCGGTCCGGTCGGCATCGACAAACAGGAAACAGGGAAAGCCCCGCAGTATGATACTGTGGATTTCCGCCGCATCCGCCAGTGGCAGGAGCGGCAGATCCCCGGTCTTGGCCCAGGTGCGGACTAGCTCGGGAACAGGTGCGTGGCCGGCGCATAAAACAAGACCGTCGGTCGAGTGCGCACCCTAGCGCTCCACTGAGATTCGTAAGCGGATGACTGAAAGCAACTTACGGACTCCCCATTTGCCTGTCAAACGAAGAACATCGCGATCGCGATCATGGCATAGAGCGCCAGCAGCTGAACCCCTTCAAACCAGTGCGATTCCCCGTCGAGTGTCACGATCGCGGTGAGGATCGTGGCGAGCCCCATCGCCACGACTTCCATCGGACTGAAAACCAGATTCATGTAGCTGCCCGTCGCCGACGGGCCCATCAGGGCGCCGATCAAGATCAAGATCGGCGCGATGAGCAGGGCGACCTGTGCACTGGAGCCCATCGCGATCTGTACTGCGAGATCGAACTTGCCTTTCCGGGCGACAACGATCGCCGTGGCGTGTTCGGCCGCGTTGCCAATGATGGGAATGATGATCAGGCCGAGAAACGTCTCGGACAGCCAGCTCGACCCGGCCGTCAGGCCTTCGACCGCGTGGACCAGGATCTCGGACTCCACGGCGACACCGATGGTCGCGATGGTCAGGACGCCGATCGCCAGCGGAACGCTCCACAGCACCCCTTCTGTCGGGTGGGGCTCGCTGCCGAACAGCCGCTTGTGGGTCTTGAGCGAAAAGAGCAGTGAGCAGGCGTAGGTCAGCGCCAGGACCACCGCGACGGCTTCCGAGAGGTGCAGCTCGATGACCGAGCCCGCGTCGGGATGAAGACTGTGGAACAGCGAGGGAAACACCAGCCCCGCGACCGCGAGGGACATCATGCCCGCGCTCATCCCCACCGCAGTGCGGTTCAGCCTGATCAGTGGACGATTGAATCCGCCGGCGAGCAGGGAGAGGCCGAGGATCAGCAGCAGGTTGCCGATGATGCTGCCGGTGATGGACGCCTTGACCAGGTCCACCAGTCCCGCCCGTAGCGCCACGATGGCGATAATCAGTTCGGCGGCATTGCCGAACGTCGCATTCAGCAGCCCGCCGAGCGTCGGCCCGGTGCGGGAGGACAGATGCTCGGTTGCCTCCCCCATGTAGCCGGCAAGGGGCAGCACCGCCAGGCACGCGGTCGAGAAGACAATCCACGGCGCAAATGTGCCGGCGTAATTGAAGTAGAGACTGAGCGGAATCGCCAGCAACGGGAGCTTCCGCCACGTCAGGAACGGCTCGTGGACCGGCGCAATCCGGGGCCCCATGCCCGCTCCGCGCCGTTCCGGCGCTGGCTCGCGACTGGGGAGCTGATCCAGCAGAGTGACCGCGAGATCTGGCTGCTCGACCCGGCCCCGGCGCTCCTCCCGCGGTGGCTTGGCCGGCTTCTCCTGCCGCGCCGACTGCTCCTGCTTCGGGGGCTTCTCCCGCCTGGGCTGCCGCCCATTCGGCTCACCCCGCGACGCCTTGGCCGGGCGCTCCGCCGGGTCGAGCCGTTCCGGCTTGGGTGGTCGCTCAGGCGCCGGGGCGCGTTCTGGCGCGGCGATGCCGAGCGCTTCACGCACCTTGGCCGCGGGCACACCGACATCCCCGAGGCTCGCGGCGATGACTCCCCGCCCGTCGCCGAGCAGCGCCGCCAGGAGATGCTGGGCGTTGGGCTCACCGCCGGCGGTCAGCTTGGCCAGATCGAGCGCCTTGCGCGCCCCCGAACGGACCGAGATCTCCTCCGGATTGGCCGGAGCTCCCCTGCCCTGCGGACTGCGCTGCTCGACCCGCTCGCGCACCAGCTCCGGGGTCGTGTCAAACGCGCCGAGCACCGTGCCGATCGTCGGATCGTTGCGGGCGAGCAGCGCGAGAAAGAGGTGCTCGCTCCCGATATAGTCATGCTGCAGCCGAACCGCTTCCGCCCGCGCATCTGCCAGAAGATCGGTCACAGCGGGGTGGCCTCATCGATGAGCATGATCGGGATTCCATCGTCGACGGAATACACCAGGCGGCAAGCGTGGCAGACCAGCGATTCGGGGGCGGTACGGTACTCGAGATCGCCCTTGCACTTTGGACAGACCAGGATCTCTAACAGCTCGGGAGACAGCGTCATGGTCGTTTCGGGAATCCTGTCCTAGACCTCAGGGGGAGTCGAAGGCGCACGCCGGCGAGCAGGCCGACGGCGTGCGACGGGTCGTTCCTCAGGGAAGCCGAGCCGGCTGAGCGCCGCGGCATTGCGTCGCCAGTGCGGCAGGACCTTGACCCAGCACTCGAGGTAGACCGGGCTGCCCAGCAGGGCTTCGATCCGCGCCCGCGCCCGCTGACCGATCGCCTTGAGCACCCGGCCGCCGTGCCCGATCACGATGCCCTTCTGGGAGTCACGCTCGACGTGAAGCGTGACTCGAATGTACACCGGCGTGGTGTGCTCGCGAAACTCCTCCACTTCGACTGCCACGGCGTAGGGGAGCTCGTCCTCCAGCAGTTCGAAGGCCGCCTCGCGGACGTATTCGGCGGCAAAGAATCGGATCGGCTGGGTGGCGATGTCGTCCGGATCGTGGGCAAAGGGACGTTCGGGCAGAAACGTCCGCACCCGTGCCAGCAGGACGTCGAGCCCACGACCCGCCTCAGCGCTGACGACCACCGCCTCGCGCCCCAGGTTCGCTTCGGCTTCGGGGCTGATCACGTCGCCCTTGGTGTACACCGTCAGGACCGGCACGTCGAGGCTGGCCGGTAGCCGGGTCACCGGCCAGAAGGGGGGCGCCGGGGCCTCGGCGGCGGGGTGAAGATGCAGGACCAAATCCACCTGGCCCAGCACTTCCTGGGCGCTGGCGAGCATTCGCTGATGCAGGGGATAGGCCGGGTCCAGCAGCCCAGGCAGGTCGTGCCCTTGGGCGCCCGATGCGCCCTACGCGCGCCGGCTGCGCGACGCTGCCGACGACAGGCGCTACG
>JANOFA010000767.1:0-4686 GCA_031413355.1 Gemmatimonadota bacterium
CCCGATGGTGGTGGCCTACCGGACGTCGTGGCTCACGCATCAGATCGCGGAGCGGGTACTGACCGTCGAACATATCGGGCTGGCGAATCTGGTCGCGGAGCGTTCGGTGGTGCCCGAATTCTGGCACTGGCCGGTTTCGGCCGAGTCGGTGGCTGCGGCGCTGCGGCCGCTGCTGGATGAAGCGAGTCTCGCGCATCGGGCACAGGTCGCGGGGCTGGCTTCGATCGGGCCCCGGCTCGGCCCGTCGGGCGCAAGCGGTCGGGTCGCGGAACTGGCCCTCGCCCTTGCCGGGCTGTGAGGGACTTGGGCCGCACCCTCCTGCGTTGGGCCGGGCCCCCGGTGGCGCGGTCACTGGCCCGGTCGTGGCGCATGGAGGTGGTTCGACCGGAACGGGGCGACGCGGTATTTGCATCGGGGCGCGCGTATCTTCTGCTGACGTGGCACGAGGCACTCCTGCCGATACTCTGGCACCATCGCCATCGCGGCATCGCGGCGCTGGTGAGCGAGGCCCGGGATGGCGAGTATCTCGCCTCGCTCGCGGTCCCGCTGGGATATCGCCTCATCCGCGGCTCGAGCAGCCGGAGTGGCAGTCGGGCCCTGCGGCAGGCATTCCGCGCACTGCGGGATGGCGTGCCCGTTGGTGTGACGCCGGATGGTCCGCGCGGGCCGAGGCGGGTGTTCAAAGCCGCCTTGCTGCAAGCCGCCGCGCGCGCCGGGGTGAGTGTGCTGCCGGTGTTCGCTGGGGCTCGGCGGGGCTGGCGGGCGCATTCCTGGGACCGATTCCTCGTCCCCGCGCCGTTCGCCCCGGTTCGCATCGCCTATGGGGAGCCGGTCATGGTGCAGGGATTGTCACCGCAGGCCGCGGAAGACGGGGTACTCGCCTCGCTCGAGGACGCTATCAGACTGGCAGCATGGCCGGACGCCGCGGCGACACTCACCGCCTGATCCGCTGGCTGTGGACCAGCCGGCGCCTCGACGCCCGCGCGGTGCGCACCGCGCTGCTGCCCGTGTCCCTGCTCTGGCGCAGCTGGATGCGGACGCGCGCGGCGGTGTACGCCCGCGGCTGGCTGCCGGTGCACGATCTCCCCCTGCCCTCGGTCGCAGTCGGGAACCTCACCGTCGGGGGATCGGGCAAGACTCCCCTGGCAATCTGGATTGCGCGCCGGTACGCGGCGCAGGGTGTCGTGCCGGGAATACTGCTGCGGCCCTACGGTGGGGGCGATGAAGCCGCGGTGCATGCGCATGCGGTCCCGAGCGCCCACGTCATTGCCGACGCTGATCGGGTGGCGGGCGCCGAGCGGGCCCTGGCGCGCGGGGCGGAGGTGCTGGTCCTCGACGATGCCTTTCAGCGACTGGATGTGCGCCGCGATCTGAATGTGCTGGTGATCAGTGCCGAAACGACGCAGGCAGTCCGCTGGTCGCTGCCGGCAGGTCCCTGGCGGGAAGGGCTGGAAGCCCTCGACCGGGCGGATCTCGTCATCATTACCCGCAAGCGCGCCAGCTTCGAGGTTGCCGATACATTGCTGGAAGAGGTTCGTTCCCGGGTCGCGGTGCCGGTCGCGATCGTGCACCTGGGGTTGGTCCGGCTGGAGGGCCTCCTGAGCGCACAGCACGTCCTCCCCGCATCGCTGGCTGGACGGCGGGTGGTGGCAGCCGCGGCGATCGGAGATCCGGCAGCCTTCGTGACCCAGGTGAAGGCTACTGGCGCAGCCGTGCAGGTCGCCACCTGGAAGAATCATCACGAGTACCGCCAGGAGGATATCGCCTGGCTGGCCCACGCGGCCCGGCGGGCCGACCATCTGGTCATCACGGAGAAGGACGCGGTGAAACTCCGGGACCGCTGGCCGGCCGATGCACCGGAACCGCTGGTGGCCGTGCTGGATCTCACCTGGGAAGCAGCGGGCGACGCCGTCGCCCTGGCCCTCGACGCGGTTGTCACACCGCCCGAGCGGCTGTAAACCTTTTGGAGATGCCATGACCGCGATCAATCCGCGCCCGTCCCAGACCGTCATGAAGCCCGAGAAGGACCGCTTTCTCGCCGCCGAGAATCCGTTCGAGCAGATGATGTCCCGGTTCGACGACGCCGCCAAGCGGCTCGGTCTCGAGCCCGGACTCTACAAGATCCTGCGGATGCCGGAAAAGCAGATCACCGTGGCGGTGCCGGTCCGGCTGGATAACGGCGACGTCGAGGTCTACACCGGCTATCGGGTCATCTACAATACCTCGCGCGGTCCGGCCAAAGGCGGCATCCGCTTCGACCTGCAGGTCTCGCTGGACGAGGTCACCGCGCTCGCCGCGTGGATGACCTGGAAGTGCGCCGTCGTGAACCTGCCGTTTGGCGGGGCCAAGGGCGGCGTGATCTGCGACCCGACCACCATGTCCAACAGCGAGATCGAGCGGCTCACCCGCCGCTACACCACTGGCATCATCGAGACGCTTGGTCCCGACTCCGACATCCCCGCGCCGGACGTGAATACCAATGAGCGCGTCATGGCGTGGGTGATGGACACCTACTCCATGCATAAGCGGCACACCGTCACCGCGGTCGTGACCGGCAAGCCGATCGAGATGGGCGGCTCGCTCGGCCGGCGGGAGGCGACCGGTCGCGGCTGCATGCTGGTGACTCGTGAGGCGCTGAAGAAGCTCAATATCCCGCTCAAGGGCGCCCGGGTTGCGGTGCAGGGATTTGGCAATGTTGGCTCGGTGTCCGCCGATCTCATGTCCAAGGCGGGAATGACTGTCGTGGCGGTGAGTGACAAGTCCGGTGGCATCCATGATCCCAAGGGACTCGACCTCGCCGACGTCTTCACGCATGTGCAGGGCAAGAAGCTCCTCAACACCTACACCAGGGCGAAGCAGATCACCAACGAGGAGATCCTCCACCTCGACTGCGAAGTGCTGGTTCCCGCGGCGCTGGAAAACGTCATCACCCATGAGAACGCCGGTGGGATCAAGGCCCGCATCATCTGCGAAGGCGCCAACGGCCCGACCACCGCGGCCGCGGACGAGATTCTCAATGCCAAGGGTATCTTCGTCATCCCGGACATTCTCGCGAATGCCGGTGGCGTGACAGTCAGCTATTTCGAGTGGGTGCAGGACCGGGGGGGCTACTTCTGGGACGAGGAGACGGTGATCAGCCGGCTGGAGAAGATCATGGTCCACTCCTTTGACGAAGTGACCACCATGGCGGAGAAACACAAGGTGTCCAATCGCATCGGGGCATACATGCTGGCCATCGATAGGGTGGCGGCGGTGCATCGGCTGCGGGGGATGTACGCGTAAGGGAAACGCAGTCTGATGCAGCTGACGGTGCTGGCGGTCGGGCGGCTGCGGCCGATCTTCCGCGCCGCGGCGGATGAGTATCTCCGGCGTCTGGGACGCTATCACAAGACCGCTGAAGTCGAGGTCCGTGAGGCCGGCAATGCCTCCAGCGCTGCCGGGGCCCTCAGGATCGAGGGTGAACGGCTGGGTGACAGGATCGCTCCTAGAACGCGGGTAGTGGCGCTGGACCGGGGGGCGCCGGCCTGGTCCAGTGAGCTGGTGGCCCGGCGCATCGAGCAGTGGCAGCTCGGTGCCCGGCCGGTGGTGGTGGTCCTTGGGGGATCTCACGGCCTGGCGCCGACGCTCCTGGAGGACGCGGCGGAGCGCTGGGGTCTTGGTCCGATGACGTTGCCCCACGAACTGGCCCGCGTGGTGGTGCTGGAACAGCTGTATCGTGGCTGCACGATTCTGCGGGGAGAGCCGTATCACAAGTGAAAAGCGTTCAGCATTCGGCGTTCAGCCATCCGTGCGCCGGCACGTTCACTTCATGGACTTGCGGACAGCTGAATGCTGACCGCTGACCGCTGACCGCCCATGGCTGAATGGTTCTCCGAATGGTTCGGCAAGGAATACCTCGATCTCTATCCCCACCGGGACGAGCAGGATGCCGAGCGACTGATTGTTCTGTTGCGGCGGAGCCTGCCCTGGCGGGAGGGGTGGCGCGTGCTGGATGTCGCCTGTGGACCGGGCAGGCATATGACGGCACTGGAGCGGGCCGGAGTGCGAGTGTTTGGTTTCGATCTCTCTCGCGTACTGCTGAACCGGGCCCGGACCCTTACCTCCCGGCCGCTCGTCCGGGCCGACATGAGGCTCCTGCCGTTCCGCCCTCGTTCGATGGATCTGACGGTCAATCTCTTCACCAGCTTCGGATACTTTGGCACCGATGCAGAGCATGCCGCCGCCATGGGCGAGATGCTTGGAACGGTGCGCCAGGGCGGATGGTTTGTGCTGGACTTCCTGGACGCCGCGGCGGTGCGTGCCGGGCTGGTGGCGCATGAGGTGCAACAGCTGGGTGGTGCGATCGTGGAGGTGCGGCGCGACATCATCGACGATGGCCGCTTCGTGCGCAAGACGATGCGCCTCGCGGATGGGCGGCAATTCGAGGAGCGGGTGCGACTATTCAGCTTCGGGGAGCTGCAGGCGATGATCGAGCAGCATGGCGCGCGGGTAACCAGCGGATTCGGCGACTACGACGGCGCTCCCGTCGGTGACGGGCCACGGGCGATTCTCCTGGCACAGGTGGCGCCGTGAGTGTCCGGATCGTGCCCACGCCACTCGTGGCCAGCGTGACGTGGCCCGCGGAGCGGAACGGTGGCATCTCGCCGGCGCTGCTCCCCGCCTTCCTGGCGCCGGACAGCGCGCAGC
>JANOFA010000768.1:0-1358 GCA_031413355.1 Gemmatimonadota bacterium
CCAGGGGTAGTAGTACCCGTCCCAGCCAACGACATCGAAGGGGTGGTGATCGAGCACCAGCTCATTGATGGCATCGTACTGCTTGACGAGAATGGGGAACTCGCCCTTCTCGTCGTGGACGTTCAGTTCCATCGGCCGGCGGATATCGCGCTCGCAGTACGGCGCGCCTTCCAGCAGCTGGCCGAACTGGTTGTGGTAACGCGAGGGGAACCGGACATGCCCCCGGCTTTCCATGACGAGGAGCTTGGGCGCACCCTTGGCCATGTCGAAGCGCCAGCGATGCAGGATATTGCGGTGGATGACGACGTAGTCGCCGGACTTGACCGGCTGGACGCCGAAGACCGACTCGAGGACGCCGGTGCCTTCCGCGACATAGACGCATTCATCCGCCTGCGAGTTGCGGTAGAAGTGCGCATCGTTCACGTCCGGCTCCACAAACAGCATGCCGATGTCGCTGTTGAACAGCAGCGGGATCCGGTCCATCGTCGGGCTGCCGCCCTTGCGCGCCTGCGCGGTGCGGAAGTGCCGGTGCCGGAGCGAGGTGCCGCGGTCCGGCTCCCAGATGATGGGCTTGATCCGCCGGGCGGACGTCACCGTGGTGGGCGGGTGGGTGTGATACAACAGCGAGGAGGTCCCGACGAATCCCTCGTGCCCCATCAGCTCCTCGGCGTACAGCCCGCCATCGGGCCGCCGGAAGACGGTGTGACGCTTGCGCGGGATCTGGCCGAGGGTGTGGTAGATGGGCATGGTGTCGCTCCAGGAAAGCCGTCAGCCGTAAGCCATCAGCCGCCAGATGAAACTCATTGGCTGACGGCTGATGGCTGACGGCCGATGGCTGTTACAGATTCCCTCTGGCCGCCTGCTCCCGCTCGATCGCCTCGAACAGCGCTTTGAAATTGCCGGCGCCGAAACTCTTGGCGCCCTTCCGCTGGATGATCTCGTAGAACAGCGTCGGGCGGTCCTGCACCGGCTTGCTGAAGATCTGCAGCAGGTACCCCTCGTCGTCCCGGTCCACCAGAATGCCCAGCTCCGCCAGCGGCGCGAGGTCCTCATCGATTTTGCCGACGCGATCGAGGACGGTCTCGTAATACACCTTCGGGATGTTGAGGAACTCGACCCCGCGGCGCCTGAGCTCGGTGACGGTGCTGATGATGTCATCGGTGGCGATGGCGATATGCTGCACGCCGGGGCCGCGATAGAAATCGAGATATTCCTCGATCTGCGACTTCTTCTTGCCCTTGGCCGGCTCGTTGATGGGAAACTTGATCCGGCCGTTCCCGTTGGACATCACCTTCGACATGAGCGCCGAATATTCGGTGCTGATGGTCTTGTCATCAAAGGACAGGATGTTGATGAAG
>JANOFA010000769.1:0-1073 GCA_031413355.1 Gemmatimonadota bacterium
CGCGAGTCGATGTCACCGGCTTGGGCGGGACGTCGTAGCAGGCGCGGCCGAACTTGTTGGCGGCCGCCGGCACCTCGCAATCGAGCCGGGCCAGGATCCGCCGGTTCATCTCAGCCTGCGAACCGGGAGGGGCGGCGGGCATGCCGGTCGGAACGAGAGGCGGCGTATAGACCAGCGTGCCACCGGACGCGATCTTCACGCTGTCGGTGAAAAACTCGAACCCACTCGCCGTCACCGCGAGCTCATGCCAGCCCGCCCGCAGCCGGATCCCGGCACCAGGCTGCGTGGTCTGGCGGGAATCGATCAGCACCTGGGACCCACGCGGCAGGTTCAGCAGCCGGAGCACACCGCTGTCACCAGAAGAGGTCTCCACGATCGGCGGGGGAGCCACTGCAGCCGGCGCGGCCCGATGCGGAGTGGTCGTGTCGATCGGGAGCGAATCGAATTCGGCGAACGCGGGATCCAGTGTCGTGGAGTCGAAGGCCACCTGACTGTCCGCCGCGAGTGGACCCGCCGCGTCGGGGACGGGGGCGGTGCTGTCGGGCAGATTGCCGCCGAGCAGCCCCTTCCTGTAAAGGGAAGACGCCCCATAGATGAGGCCGAGGATCACCAGGCCGGCAACGACCCAGGGCACCCATCCCCCGCCCTCCACCGGTAGTTGTGCCGCAGAGGTACGCCGGATCGCGGGCCGCCGCGGTGTGTCGATCTTGGGCACCGAATCGGAATCCACCGGGACGAGCGGACGGGGAGGGGGCGGCGAGGCATTCGCCTTGCCGAAGGGCGGAGCAACCGGCGCCGGCAGCCGTGCCGCAGCTTGCTCCGCCTGGATGGCCTGCGCTGTCGACGCCCGCCGACCGGGCGGGGCGATCGTTCCCGGCTGGCCTTCCAGCGCCTTGAGGAGGTCATCGGCGGTCTGGAACCGGTCGAATGGATCCTTCATGATCAGCCGCTTGACGATCTCGAAAAGCCGCCGCTCCTCCGAGGTATCGAACAGGGGAACCGGAATCGGCTCCATGATGTGCTTGTAGCCGATGGCGAAGCTGTCTTCGCCGTCGTACGGCACTTCACCGACC
>JANOFA010000770.1:0-3372 GCA_031413355.1 Gemmatimonadota bacterium
ATCGACTCACCCGATGTGCAGCGGGTCCCGGCCCAGATCGAGTGGATGGTCAATCAGTACTTCGAAATCGATCACTTCCAGCCGCTGCTCTTCGTCATCGAGGACTTCGAGCACCTCTTCTACCTCGTGCATGAGCTGGAAAAGCGGATGGATGCAGGCCTGCTCGATCACCTTGTGGGCGGGGAGCCTGCGGTGAACGAAGTCGATTTGAAGAGCTTCCTCGACGTCGCGCTGGCCGGCTGAACCGTCCGACAACCGCCCTGGCCACGTCGATGGATCCCGGGGGATCCGTCGGCGTGGCTGTGTTGTGTCGTGGTCCCATCGCCGGTTAGGCAATTCCTGCGTTTTCCCGCAGCCCCTCTGCGTTTGACGGGTGCGGTCCCCCCGGCCGCTCTGTCGTACTCTTTCCCCATGTCAGCCTCCCGACCCACCCCGCCCGATGACTGGGCCGATCCCCGCCACCGTCTCGGTCTCGCGGGTGAGGAGCTCGCCATCCTCCATTTCTGTGATGCGGGCTGGCGGGTCGAGGCCCACCGGTTCCGGGTGGGGCGCAACGAGCTGGATCTGGTGGTCCGCCGTGGAGCACTGGTCGCCTTCGTTGAAGTGAAGACTCGGCACGGGCAGGCCTTCGGACGGGGCCGTGAGGCGATCGGCTGGCGCAAGCGGCAGGCGCTGGGGCGGGTCGCGGAGGTCTGGCGCCTCCGGCACGGTCGGGCCGGGGATCTCTACCGGTTTGATGTGGTCGAAATCGACTGCCGGCGGGCAAGCGGGTCCCAGCTGGTCCACATTGAGGACGCCTGGCGGTTGAATCGCTGAATTTAATGTGGAGTGTTTTGATTCACCAAACGACTATTGATTCGGCTATCGTTCGGTATTACATTCGTATCAGTCACGATGTGACTGAAAAACATCCACACTGAAATAGCGAGACGATCCGATGGCTGTCGACGAGCAGAAACTGGACGCGGAGCGCCGCAAGGCCCTCAACCTGGCGATCTCCCAGATCGAGAAGCAGCTGGGCAAGGGGTCCATCATGCGAATGGGCTCCGAGAGTCCGCGGGTCAGGGTTGCCGCCATTCCGACCGGGGCCATCAACCTCGACGCGGCGATCGGGATCGGTGGCGTGCCCCGGGGCCGGATCACCGAGATCTACGGACCCGAGTCCTCCGGCAAGACCACGCTCTGTCTCCACCTTGTCGCCAATGTGCAGAAGGCGGGTGGCGTGGCGGCCTTTGTGGACGCCGAGCATGCGCTGGATATCGAATACGCCCGCAAGCTCGGTGTCGATGTCGAAAACCTGCTGGTCTCCCAGCCGGACACCGGGGAGCAGGCACTGGAGATTGTGGAGATCCTGGTCCGGTCGGGCGCGGTCGACCTGGTCGTGATCGACTCCGTGGCGGCGCTCGTGCCCAAGGCGGAGATCGAGGGAGAGATGGGCGACAGCCACATGGGTCTGCAGGCGCGGCTGATGAGCCAGGCGCTGCGGAAGCTCGCGGGCGGGATCAACCGCTCCAACTGCGCCGTGGTGTTCATCAACCAGCTGCGCGAGAAGATCGGCGTCATGTTCGGCAACCCCGAGACCACGACCGGCGGCAAGGCGCTGAAGTTCTACGCCTCGCTCCGGCTGGACATCCGCCGCGTCGGGCCGGTGAAGGAACGCGAAGCCATCATCGGCAACCACGTCCGGGTCAAGGTGGTGAAGAACAAGGTGGCGCCACCGTTCAAGCAGGCTGAATTTGACATCATGTTCGATGAAGGCATCAGTCACGTTTCACTGGTGGTGGATATCGCCGCCGAGGCGAACATCATCCAGAAGTCCGGCGCGTGGTACTCCTACGGCGACCAGCGTATCGGCCAGGGCCGGGAGAATGCCAAGATGTTCCTGAAGGACAACCCGGCCATGTGTACCGAGGTGGAAGCCAAGGTGAAGGACTTCCTCGGCATGAAGGCTGGTGCCGTCGCCGGCGCCGTCGCGGAAGAGGAAGACTGAGCCTGAGCCGGCCGGTCGCGGATCATGAGAGCCTCTCCGGCACGCCGGATCACCGCACTGGAACCCGATCCGGCCCGTCCCGGGTCGGTCCGGGTGCTGGTGGATGGGCGCCTCTTCTGCACCGTCGGGGAAGAATCAGTCGGCGCGGCGGGGCTGGAGGTGGGCGAGCCGTGGGATGGGCCGCGCGCCGGGGTGGCCGGTGAGGCGGCGGATCTCGAGGCGGCGTGGCGCAGCCTGCTGCGGGCCCTGGAACGGCGCAGCTTTGCCTGTGGGGAGCTCCGGCGAAAGCTGTGTCGCGGCGGCCATCCGGCACCAGCCGTCGATCTGGCCATCGAGCGAGCCGTCCGGGTACGGCTGCTGGATGATGCCGCATTTGTGACCCAATACGTCGCTTCCCGCTCCGCCCGGGGGCGCGGTCCTGCTCGGCTGCGCCGCGATCTCTCCGGACTCGGAATTGACCGGGGGATGATCGACGCGGCGATCACGGCGCACTGGCCGGAGCCGGAGGATGCGCTTGACCTCGCCCGGGAACTGGCCCAGCGTCGGGCCAAGCAGCTGGCCGCCCAGCCCCGGGATGTCCGGCGGCGCCGGATTCTGGCCTACCTGGCCCGGCGGGGCTTCACCGGAACCCAGGTCAACGACCTGGTGCGTCGGGTCCTCTCAATGGAGCCAGCTGGAGCGGAGGGGTAAGTGACAGCCCGGCTTGGCCCTGTGCCCCCCCGGCCGATATATTCCCTCTCCTATGAAAGCAGCTCAGATCCGGCGGCTCTTTCTCGACTACTTTGCCGCCCACGGGCACCGCGAGGTGCCTTCTTCGTCCCTGTTGCCAGCCGACGACCCGACCCTCCTGTTCACCAACGCGGGGATGAACCAGTTCAAGCGGCTCTTCCTCGGGCTGGAACGACGGGACTACGCCCGCGCCACGACCTGCCAGAAGTGTGTGCGGGCCGGGGGCAAGCATAACGATCTCGAACAGGTGGGTCATACTACCCGGCATCACACCTTTTTCGAGATGCTGGGCAACTTCTCCTTCGGCGACTATTTCAAGCGCGAGGCCATCACCTTCGCGTGGGAACTGGTCACCAGTCCAGCCTACCTCGGCATCGATCCCACTCGCCTCAGGGTAACAGTCCACCATACCGATGCAGAGGCGCGCGGCCTCTGGCGTGACCTCACCGGCTTGCCGGATCACCGGGTCTACGGGCTGGGCGACAAGGACAATTTCTGGCAGATGGGCGACACCGGGCCGTGCGGGCCGTGCAGCGAGATCTACGTGGATCTTCGGACGGGCGAACGGGAGGACGGGCGGACGGAGATCATTCCGCAGGCCGAGTTCGAGCTGCTGGCTGAATCGGGCCAGATGCTGGAGATCTGAAATCTGG
>JANOFA010000771.1:0-1301 GCA_031413355.1 Gemmatimonadota bacterium
GATATTCGCAACGGCGGCGGCGGATCCTACGCGTTGATGTTGGGTGATGACCAGATCGGCGAGATCGATTCGTTTCATCTGCTGCGAGAGAGTTGTCGCAATGCGATCTATCGCCACGGTGGCCGTGCGTTCCGGGCCGCCCTGCAGTGCCTGTCCCAGAACCCGTTCGAGACCCGGATCCAGAGCCATGACCTGCATTTCGTCACTACCGGGATAGAGTTGCTGAACGATCGCGCGACCGAGCGGGCTCCGGTTGACATTCCTGCAGGGGTTCCCGTTTACGGCGCTGATCAAAGGCTGCGGCGGCGCTCGCGTGCAATCGAATTACAAGTTAGACGGCGCCATTTATCGCGTGCTTCTCTACAAGTATCTTCCACTCGAGTATGCCAAGACCTTCGTTGAGCGAGGGGAGGTTTTGTTTCGCTCTCTGTCCTACTTCCGCAAGGTTGAGCACGCGGAGAGAGGCGATGAGGCCGAGGGAGTGCACATAGATGCACCGGATAATGACGTCCGCCTCGACAACCTCACGAGGGGTACATCAATCACTGGCCGGTTCCGCTTTCTCAACTCCTTGGATCAAGACAAGGTCTACGCGTATTGCTTTTCTACCCAATTGAGCAGAGAGTTGTTCGAGCGGTTCAACGCCGACGCCTGTGTAGTCCTAGCAAGGACCAATCCTTTCTTTCTTAGATGTTCCCTAGCTGCTCCACACCACTTCCCACTGGATCCGCCCGGCTTCAGCCACAGGCATGTGGAGTACTTTGATCCGGCTAACTCAGCAATCCTTCCGGTCAAGGAGCCCAGTAACCTCCCTTTCTTTAAGCACAAGAGCTTCTCGGCCCAGCAGGAGTATCGCGCTGTCTTTGCGAAACGAGGTGGTTTTACGCTAGTTGAACGTATCGTACAGCCTGAGTTTACCTTTGCTGAGGAAGTCGCTGCAGGAAAGCCATCAGAGACGATGCTTCAGCTCGGCTCTTTGGCCAGCATTGCCTCAATAGTTCTGCGGTCCGACTTGCCTGGCCCAATCGCACGTTGAAGGGACCTCACAGTGGTCCCTAGCGCCGTCTAACTGGCGCATGCACCAGACGTGGCGCGGCCAGGGCCTTGCTCAGGGCCGAGAATTGCCCCAGTTTGTCGCACAGGTCCCTGTTCTGCGCCGCGCCACGCAGGTGATGCGCGGGTGTTAGGCGTCTTTCTTACTTGGTAGCCGATGATTCTCGCCTTCCTCACCTCACCCGAGTCCAAGCCGATGGCCTTCTGGGCCTCCATCGGGGCCGTGGTCACGGTTGGCGCCCATGTCG
>JANOFA010000772.1:0-9094 GCA_031413355.1 Gemmatimonadota bacterium
CTGGAGCGGGTCCGCGAGGCGCTGCGAAAGGATGGACTGCTCGATCCCGAACGGAAGCGGCCGCTTCCCGAGCTGCCCCGACGGATCGCGGTCGTGACCAGCCTCGACGGCGCGGCCCTGAGAGATGTCATCATCGTGACGCGGAAGCGGTGGCCGGGCATGGAGCTGGTCGTCGTGGGCACCCGGGTGCAGGGCGCGGAGGCCGAGGCCGAGGTCGTGCGCGCCCTGGGCGTTGTGAACCGGCTGCCCGGCATTGACTGTTGCATCCTGGCCCGGGGCGGCGGTGGGAAAGAAGACCTCGCGGTCTTCAGCACGGAGTCCGTCTGTCGCGCGCTCGCCCAGGTGAACGTGCCGACGATTTCGGCGGTCGGGCATGAGACCGACTTCTCGCTCACCGACTACGTGGCGGATGTGCGCGCGGCCACCCCCTCGGCGGCCGCCGAGCTCGTCGTGCCGGATCGGGTCGCGCTCGACCGCCACGTGGCCGCACTCAGCGTCCGGCTCGCCACCGCGCTCGGCCGGGGTACCCGGCTCGCCACCGAGCGGCTGGGCCGGACCGCGGACCGGCTGCAGGCCGCCCTGGAGCAGAAGCTCGAGCGCCGCCGGCGCGACCTCGAACGTCTCGCCGTACAGCTCGATGCCCTGAGTCCGCTCCGGGTCCTGGAGCGCGGCTACGCGGTCGCACAGAATGCCGAGGGCCGGGTGCTGCGACACCGGGCCGATTTCCCCGACGGCGCCGGATTCACCCTGCGAATCATCGACGGGCGCGTCGCGGCCCGGGTGGAGGGAGCCTCATGAGTGCAGCCCGGAAGGCCGGCTCGGTTTCGCCCGCAAGCGAGCCTGCCGCGGAGCAGCCGACACTGACGGAGGACCTCCGCCGGCTGGAGGAGGTCGTGCGCCAGCTCGAGCGGGAGGATCAGGACCTCGATCGCTCGCTCGCGCTTTTCGAGGAGGGTGTTACCCGGCTCCGCGCAGCGCGTGCCCGCCTCGGCGAAGCGGAGGCCCGGGTGCAGAAGGTCCTCGAAGATGCCGAGGGCAGCCTGCGGCTGGAGCCGCTGGATGCGGACGCCGACGACGCAACCTCGTCCGGATGAGCGACACGGTGTCTGACGTTTCCCTCTCCCCGGCTGAGCCATCGTCGGCGCCGCTCCTGCTGGCCGAGGCGCGCGAGCGAGTCGATGCCCTCCTCGGTGCGTGGGCGGAGCGGATCCAGACGATCGTGCCGGGGCGCACCGGGGAGGCGCTGGCCTACGCACTCAACACCCCAGGCAAGCGGGTCCGCCCCGCGCTGGTGATCGCCGCGTATCGCGCCATGGGTGGCAAGTCACCGGCGATCGCCGCCGTGGCCGCGGCCATCGAGACGGTGCACACCTACTCGCTGGTGCACGACGATCTGCCCTGCATGGACAACGACGATCTGCGCCGTGGCCGCCCGACCATTCACCGCGCGTTTGATGTTCCGACGGCGACCCGGGTGGGTTTCCTCCTGGTGCCTGTGGCCGGTCTCGTGCTGTCGCAGGCGGCGCAGGATCTTTGTCTTTCCGCACCGGTCCTGGGCCGGATGGCCGGCGAGCTATTTCAGGCCGGCGGGATCGAGGGGATGGTCGGCGGGCAGTGGCTCGACCTGGAGGCCGAGCGGAAGCAGCTCGATTTGCAGGGCCTGATCGCCGTGCATCGCGGCAAGACCGGCGCGCTGATCCGGGCCGCCTGTGTCCTCGGTGGGATGGCCGCCGAGGCCCATCCGGATGCGGTGGCGGCATTGGGGGGCTATGGTGAGGAGATAGGGCTGGCTTTCCAGATTGCCGACGATGTGCTGGACGTCACGGCCACGAGTGCGCAGCTGGGGAAAACCGCCGGCCGCGACGCCCAACTGGAAAAGTCGACCTACGTCAGTGTGCTGGGCGTGCAACAGGCCCGGGCCGAGGCGGTGGCGCACGCCGCCCAGGCCATCACAAACCTGGAACAGGCGGGCATTCCCTCCGGGTCGCTCGGGGCGCTGGCGCAGTATATTGTAAGCCGGGAATCGTGACAGCGGGCGCGGGGCGCGGGGGAGTAGGCGGTGGCGCGCATGGTAGGACCCCGTTGTCATCCCTCGCTGACCTCGAGATGACGGCAGTGCTTCGCCTCCAGCGCCTACTCCCTAGCGCCCCGCGCCGCCCAGTCGACAAGCAGATCTAACCCTGACCCTCATGACCCTCCTCGACTCCATCCACTCCCCCGCCGATCTCAAGCGGCTGTCCCGGGACCAGTTGCCCGTGCTGGCCGAGGAGGTGCGCGCGCGGCTGATCGACTGCTGCTCCCAGACCGGCGGTCATATCGGCGCCAGTCTCGGCGTGGTGGAGCTCTCGATCGCCCTGCTGTACGAATTTGATTCGCCGAAGGACAAGATCTTGTGGGATGTCGGCCACCAGGCGTACGCCTGGAAGCTGCTCACCGGCCGCAACGCCGCGTTTCCCACGCTGCGCCAGACGGGCGGGATCTCCGGTTTCCTCAAGCGCACCGAGAGCGAGCACGATCAGTTCGGCGCAGGACACGCCGGTACGGCGATGTCCGCCGCGCTGGGCATGGCAACCGCGCGCGATCTCACCGGCGGCAGCAACAAGGTGATCGCGGTTGTGGGCGACGGGGCGCTGACCTGCGGGCTGTCGTACGAGGGGATGAACAACGCCGGCCACTCCGATCGGGACATCATCCTGATCGTGAACGACAACGGCATGTCCATTTCGCCCAACGTCGGCGCCATCAGCAAGACGCTGGGCGGCATCGTGGCGAGTCCGGTGACCAACCGGCTGCGGGAGCATATCAAGCACTGGATGCTCAGGCTGGGAAAGGTGCTCGGCCCCGAGGTGGTGGACCTCGCCCGGAATCTCGAGGAAAGCGCCAAGAATCTCTTCTCCGAGGGGATGCTGTTCGAGGAACTCGGCTTCCGCTATTTCGGTCCGATCGACGGGCATGACCTGAAGAAGCTGATCGACACCTTCCATTTTGTCGGACAGCTGACTGGCCCCCGGGTGATTCACATCCTCACCGAGAAGGGCAAGGGCTTCGCGCTGGCCGAATCGAACAAGGAGAAGTGGCACGGCCTGGCCGCCTACGACCCGGTCACCGGCGAGGCGCGGAAAAAGGCGGCCGGCCCGCCGACCTGGACCCAGGTCTTCGGCGATGGGCTGACCGCTCTCGCCGCCGAGGATCCACGCGTCGTCGCCATCACCGCCGCGATGCCCAGCGGCACGGGCACCAACATCTTCCAGAAGCGCTTCCCCGACCGCTTCTTCGATACCGGCATCGCCGAGGGGCACGCGGTCGTGTTCGCCGGTGGCCTCGCGACACAGGGAATCCGGCCCGTGTGCGCCATCTACAGCACGTTCCTGCAGCGTGCCTATGACAACATCATCCACGATATCGCAGTGCAGAACCTGCCCGTGGTGTTCTGCATGGACCGCGCAGGTCTCGTCGGCGAAGACGGCCAGACCCACATGGGCCTCTACGATATCGCCTACATGCTTGCTGTGCCGGGCATGACCGTCACCGCGCCCAAGGATGGCGATGAGTTGATCGGGCTGTTGCGCACCGCGCTGGCGCACGACGGGCCGTTCTGCACTCGCTACCCGCGCGACAAGACGCCGGTGGAGCCGCGGCCGGCGTCCGAGATTCCGGCGGTGCCCTACGGCACCTGGGAGGTCCTGCGCGAAGGCAAGGACCTGGCAATCCTTGCCGTCGGCACGATGGTCCTCCCGGCGCAGCAGGCGGCGGAACAGCTCGCCGCCGAGGGGATCGACTGCGGCGTGGTGAACTGCCGCTTCATCAAGCCGCTCGACAGCGGATTGCTGCAGGTACTGGCACAACAGTACCGGACCCTGGTGACCGTCGAGGAAGGCACCATCGTCAATGGCTTCGGCGCCTACCTGAGTGAGACTCTGCAGACCACGCACCCCGAGGTCCGGGTCGTCGCCCTCGGCGTGCCGGACCGGTTGGTGGAGCAGGCCCCGCGGCCGGAGCAGCTTGAGAGCTTCGGGCTGACCGCGGGCGGCATCGCCCGGCGGCTGCGGGCGCTGCATAGCGAGGAGAGCGTCGAGGCGGTATGAAGGTCGGGGTGGTCGGAAACCCGCGCTATGCCGATCTCAAGGCGGTGCTCGCCTCCCTCGCAGCTCTCGCGCCGTCGCGGGGCATCGAGCTGCTGACCGAACCGAGCCTCGCTCCCCTGTGGGACGAGGCTCGTCCGTACGTGGACCAGCACGCCCCCGACGCACTCATCACCTTTGGCGGCGACGGGACGCTGCTCCGCGGCGCCCGCCTCCTGCGCGGCCGCGAAGTCCCCATCCTTGGGATCAACCTCGGGCGCGTCGGATACCTCACCACCGCAACCCGGGCCGATTTGCCCGCCGCGCTCGATGCGCTCGTGGCCGGGCGCTACGTGCTGGAGCGCCGGCTCCAGCTTCACGCCACCATCATCAGCGACATTGGCGGCATCCGGAGCGAGCAGCAGGCGCTCAACGATGTCGCCATCCACAAGTCCGGTGTGGCCCGCATGGTCCGCATCCGGGTGAGCATCGACGGCGAGGACCTCGGCCCCTACAGCTCCGACGGCGTGGTGGTCGCGAGCCCCACCGGTTCGACCGCCTATTCGCTCTCCGCCGGCGGGCCGATCGTCGCGCCCGGTGTGGAGGCGATGATCCTCACGCCGATCTGCGCCCACACGCTCGCGGTCCGCCCCATCGTCGTTCCCGCCGATGCCACCATCTGCATCGAGCCGGTCTCGCCCGGCGCCGACGATCTGCTGGTCTCCTACGATGGCCAGTTAGGCACGACCCTGACGCTCGGCGACCGGGTCTACGTCCGTCGCGACGTGGCCGCGGTGATGCTCGTCCGGCTCGGCGAGGAAGGGTATTTCACCCGGATGCGCCAGAAGCTGAACTGGGGCGATCTCTCCGAGCGGGAAGTCATCCGGTGATTGTCGAGCTGCGGGTGCGCGATCTGGTCACGATCGCGGATGTGACGCTCCAGCTTGGTCCCGGCCTCAACGTCCTCACCGGCGAGACCGGGGCTGGCAAGTCGATGCTGGTCGACGCGATGGCGCTGCTGCTCGGCGCGAGGGCGGAGAGCGGGCTGGTCCGGCCCGGCGCCACCCGCGCGGTGGTGGAGGGCGCCTTCGAGCTGGAGGACGCGGCTCAGCGCCGCCGGCTCGAGGCGGCGGGGCTCGACGCCGAGGAGGATCGGCTGGTGATCCGTCGCGAGGTCAACACCGATGGACGCTCCCGGGCGTGGGTCAACGGCAGCCCCACCACCATCGGCGTGCTCGCCCGCCTCGGCAGCCTCCTGGTGGATCTGCACGGCCAGCACGAGACCCAGTCGCTGCTCCACGGGGAAGCCCAGCGCGACATCCTCGATGCCTTTGCCGGTGCCGAGAAGGAACGGGTCGCCCTGACCGAGGCGGTCATCGGACTCGATGTCATTCGCGAGGACGAGGCGGCGCTGGTCCTGCGGCGGGATGAGGTGCGCCGGCGCGCCGACTACCTCCGTCACGTCGTGCAGGAGATCGAGCAGGCGCGGCTGCGCCCCGGAGAAGATGAGTCACTCGATCGCGAAGTCCGCCGGCTTGGTCAGGCCGGCTCACTCTCCGAGCAGGCCGCCCGTCTGGCCCAGCTGCTTGAAGGCGAAGATGCCGGCGCACTGACGGCGCTGGGTCAGGCCGATCGGGTCCTCACCGGGCTCGAGCGGATCGATCCCGACCTCGCGGCCTGGCGGGAACTGCTGGACGCGGCCTACACCTCACTGGGTGAGCTGGCTCGCCTCGCTGGCGACTATGCCGCCACGCTGGAGGACGACCCCGCGCGTCTGGCGGAGCTGGAACGGCGCCGGGACCTGATCTACCGCCTCAAGCAAAAGCACGGGGCAACGCTGGACCAGGTGCTCGCCACCGGCACCGAGGCGGCGCGCGAACTCGACCTGCTCGATACCGCCGACCTCGACCTGCGCCAGCTCGCTGCTCGGCGGGCCCATGCCGAGACGGCGGCGCAATTCGCGGCCGACGCGCTGAGTACAAAGCGGAAGGAGGCCTCCGGCCGGCTCGCGCGCGGCGCCAACCGGCTGCTGCCGGGGCTCGGACTGCCCGGCGGCAAGCTGCAGGTGGAGCTGACGCCGCTTGGCCGGGTCGAAGGGCAGGGACAGGAAGCGGTCCTCTACACCGTCCAGCTCAACGCTGGCCTCGAGGCTCGGCCGCTGGCGCGAGCGGCGTCGGGCGGCGAGCTATCGCGCCTCATGCTCGCGCTCAAGGTCGTGCTGGCCCGGCATGACGCGGTTCCGACGCTGATTTTTGATGAGGTGGATCAGGGAATCGGCGGGGAGATCGGGGCGCAGGTGGCGGGAGCGCTCGCGGAGGTTGCGGAGCGACGCCAGGTGCTGGTCATCACCCATCTGCCACAGATCGCCGCGCGGGCTGCGCGGCATCTCATCGTGTCGAAGGCGGCGCGGCGCGGAATGGCGACAAGCGACGTCCAGGTGATCCACGGCGAGGATCGTGTCACCGAACTGGCGCGGATGCTGGGCGATGCGGAGGCTGAGACGGCGCGGAAGCATGCGGCGGCGCTGCTGGGGGACGGGCGGTAGAACGGAGGCGCTGGGCGCGAGGGAGTAGGCGCTGGGCGGTTATTGTCATCCTGAGTGCAGGCAATGCAATTGTTGTCATCCTGAGCGAAGCGAAGGATCTCTTTGTCCCGGAGCCGTACTGTGGTTTCGGCTTCGGCCTCAAGAGATCCTTCGGCCGCTTCGCGACCTCAGGATGACAGCAAGGTCACACCTCTCGCGCCTACTCCCCCGCGCCACTCACCCCCACACACCACCTATCGCCAAAGTCTCTGATACCAGCGTATCTCCACCCGCGTCGCCCGCAGCTGTGGCACCCGCCCGCCGCTTCCGGAGAAGACATTGGTATAGCTCCACGAGACATCGATGGGAAAGCCGCAGCGTCGCCCCGGGTCGCACTCTCGCACTGCCCGCCCGACATAGGTGACGCCGACGCCGAGCGCGAGCGAGGTGGCGCTCGTGTTCCGGCCAAGCTCTCCCGCGTCCACGCCGGGAATCGAATCGGTGGTATTGTAGTAGCTGATCGCATCGCTACCCTGGCGCCACCAATCCGCCTCGAAATGCAGCGCAAAACTCCGGGCCAGCCGGAAGAACGGCCGCACGCTGAGCTGGGTGATGTCGCCGGCGTTGTAGCGCACGTTGGTGAGCCGGGTGATCTCCGAATACGGGGCGTCCAGTGTGCTCACCCGCCGTACCCGGAGCGAGGCGAGTCGCAGCAGGTGGCCGCCACTCAGCCGGACACCGAGCCGACCTTTGCCGAGATCCGCCGTGCCGGAGACTCCCACCTCATAGCGCCCGTTGCCGGTGCCGACATCGAGCAGATTGTTCGGATTGTCGCGCTGGCCGGTTGGCAGACGCAGCAGCCCCTGCACGGCGAGCCGGAATCCGCCGGTCTTTCCCGGCTGATCGAACCGGTCGGTGACGGTGTAGACTGCGCCGACGTCCATGTCACCCATGCGGGAGATCTTCGACTCGGCCAGTGGCAGCGTCGCGAACGGCCCGAGGGGATCGACCAGCAGTCCGTTCAGGTCGCTGGTGGTGAAGTCGGTGCTGGCGAGGACGGGGCTGCTGCTGAATCCGCTCACTCCGAGCGTGTTGCTGAGGGTGTCCTGCAGCGCGATGATCGTGGCGACAATCGCCGTGCCCGCTGCGCTGCCGATGGTCGGGAGCACCGGCGACGCGCTGAGTGGTCCGCTGGTGATGGTTTCCAGTCCGTCGCGCAGACTGGCGGCGCGGGCGGAGAGCGCCCGGGCCTGAGCGTCAAGCGCGGGATTGCCGCTGTAGAACCCCGAGGCGATCTGCGCATCGAGCGCCGTGAGCGCGGAGTTGAATTCGGAAAAGAACTGTGCGGCGTCGTTCTGGTCACCCGTGTTGCCCATCGCCGGGTGCGCGCCGTTGCGGCCGGCGTCGCCGGTGCCGGAGTCGATGGCGATGCGTGCCTGCACCCGAGTCGTCACCAGCGGTATGTGGCCAAAGATCGTCAGTCGCCGGGTAATCCCCAGTGCCGCGCCGATCGTCCCGGTGCCGACCGTCAACTGGCCGTTGGACGTGGTCCGGCCGAGATTGATGTGGTAGCCTGATTGCCCCAGGATGTTCCTGAGGATGGCGTCGGTGCTGCGGAGCAGCGGGAACCGGTCGCTGCCGAGGGCAGCGCTGCCGAAGTCGGCGAGGTAATCTTCCCCCTGTCCACCGAGCAGCCGGCGGTCCGCGCTCTCGAAGGCGCCCTGCAGGTCGAAGCGCAGCGTGCCTTTGGGTGCGCCGAGGGGCGCGAGCTGGGCCGCCAACGGCGGGGTGGCACCTGCCAGCCCGAGCAGAAGCACGAGCCGCACCAACTGACGCAAGGAGCCTCCGTGGGGCTGGGTACCAGGTGAGCCGGACCGTGCCGGCGAGAGAGGCAACTTCGCTCTTTCAGGAGCGGTTTGGAAGCGCTCCGCGGATCCTCGCTACCGCGCCGGGCCGGCTCAACCTGATCGGCGAGCACACCGACTACAACGGCGGGCCGGTGCTCCCGCTGGCCATCAGTCGGCGGACCGCGGTGGCGGCGGGTCACGCCGAAGGGTGGACGGCGGTCTCGGCGCTCGACGGAATCAGCCGGTCCTTTGATCCGGACAACACCCCCGTGGGCGACTGGACCGCCTATCTCGCCGGGCTGGTGCGGGTGCTTCGGCGCGAGCAGCTCGCGCCGCGCGGCGCTAGCCTTACCGTCGCCACGAGCGTACCCTTCGGTGCGGGGCTTTCGTCCTCCGCGGCGCTCCTCGTGGCGGCGGGGCGTGCCCTGATCGCACTGACCGATGCGCGAGTGACCCCGGAGCGTCTCGCCCGGCTCGCCTATCAGGCGGAGCACGACGAGGTCGGTGTGAAGTGCGGCACGATGGACCAGACCATCGTCGCCCTGGCGCAGAGCGGGCATGCGCTGCTGTTCGAGACCGGCAGCGGCCAGATGCGCCAGCTCCCCTTTGCCGGGCAGGTGTGGATCTTCGAGACCGGTGTGGTGCATGAACTGCGGGGCGGC
>JANOFA010000773.1:0-2216 GCA_031413355.1 Gemmatimonadota bacterium
CAGCAGGCCGACCGTCGCGGCCTCATCGTGGCTCGGAATGCAGAGGTAGAGCATTGTCTCCTAGGGTGCGACGAGCGCCGAACGATACACTTGGATTACCCGCCCTGTCATCCCGGCCCCATCGTAGCCGCTGACCCGCGCTCGGGCCATCGCGGCACGCGGCGCGGCGGTCTCGGGTTGCAGCAGGACGGTGAGCAGTGCCGCCGCCAGCGCCTCGGGATTGTCCGGCTCGACCAGCAGCCCGGCACCACCTTCCAGCAGTTCGATCAGTCCCCCGGTGCGGCTCGCCACGACCGGTAGGCCGGAGGCCATCGCTTCCAGCACCGCAGTGCCGAGGGCCTCACGCCGGGAGGGATGCGCCAGCACCGCGGCCCGACGCAGCAGCGCGGGGATGTCATCGATGGCGCCGGGCAGCTCGACCCGATCCGTGATGCCGAGGGCAGCGGCCTGCCGCACCAGCGCCGAACGGGCGGGACCGGCGCCGGCGATCACCACGCGGGCCGACGGTACGCGCATGAGAATGATGGGCAGCGCCGCCAGCAGTATGTCGTGGCCTTTTTCGGTGGTGAGCGCTCCGATGGCGACGATCGGCCCATCGCCTGCGCGGTTGCCGTCGCGAGCGCCGGCCTCCGCCGCGAGCTGCGCGACGGGGACGGTGGAGGGGATGACGCTGATGTGATCCGGCGCCACGCCACCGGCGCGGAGCGCCTGCTCGACGGCGTGGGAGATCGCGATCACCCGGGTGGCCCGGGGCCACGGCCCGTACCGGCCAGGCACATTCGCACTGCGTCGCGTCGCGATGACCGGGAGCTGATCCCAGCGGCCGGCAAGGTGGGCGAGCAGCAACGCGTGGCTGTCATGGGCGTGCAGCAGGCGGGGTGGCTCGGTGCGACGCAGCAGCCGGTGCAGGCCGACCAGCGCCCGTGGATCGGCGCCGGCGCGCCACGCGGCAGGATGCACGACGAGCCCCGCCTCCGCGGCGGCCCGCGCCAGTAGGCAGTCGGCGGCGGTAAAGAGAGACTGCTCGATCCCAGGCTCCCGCGCGAGGGAGAGCATCAGCCGGAGGACCTGGCGCTCGCCGCCGCGCCAGTCGCGGCCGCGGGCGACATGCACCACTCTCACGGACGCGCCGCGTCGCGCAGCAGGCTGCGGAGTTCCGCCAGGCTGAAGGGTTTCTGCAGGCAGGGCCGACCCTGCGCTTCGAGGAACGCCATCGTGTCGCCGCGCACGGTATCGCCGGTGCTGAACGCCACCCGTCGAGCCGCATCCGGCGATCGAACGGTGAGCTGCTCGTAGAACTCCCGGCCCCCCACCCGCGGCATGCGCAGGTCGGAGAGGATCAAGTCGAACGGTTCCGCCAGGGCGCGCTCGAGTCCTGCCTGCCCGTCCATCGCCGTGTCAACGGTGTGGCCCCATGCCTCGAGTGTGGCGCGGAGATAGTGCAGGATGTGGGGTTCATCGTCGATCACCAGCACCCGCAGGCCGCCGGGCCCGGCGGGCTCGGCCGGTTGCGGCGGATGAATCCGTCCCGGCACCCGCGCGGGGAACTCCACCGTGAAGGTCGCCCCTGCTCCCGGCGCCGTGGTGAGGGTGATCCGGCCACCGTGCTCCTTGATGATGCCCTGACTGATCGACAATCCAAGGCCGGTGCCCTGGGTCTCGTCCTTGGTGGTGAAGAACGGCTCGAACACGTGGGCGGCGACTTCGCTCAGCATTCCCGGTCCGTCATCCGACACATCCACGGCGACACCCTCCAGCCACCGCCGGGCCCGCACCCGCACGGTGCCGGGGCGGTTCACCGCCATGATCGCATGCGCCGCGTTCTGCAGCAGGTTGACGAAGACCTGCTGCACCTGGTTGGGGCTGAGGTCGAGATCGGGCAAGTCGGGGTCCAGTTCGAGCTGCAGCTCGATCCGCTCGCCACTGAGCTGGTTGCGGAACAGTCCGATGGTCGCCTCGAGAATCGGGATGAGCGATGCGACCTGCCGAGTCTCCTGCCGCCGCGCGAAGCTCAGCAGGTTCTTCACGATCTTCGAGGCCCGCTCGGCTTCCTGCTGAATCACCCGCAACGGTTCGCGCAGCCGCGGGGGGACTTCGGCGGTCTCGGCGAGGAAATCGGCGAAGCCCACCACGGAGGTCAGCGGATTGTTGAGATCGTGGGCGACACCAGCGATCAGCTGGCCGATGGCGGACAACTTTTCCGACTGGACCAGCCG
>JANOFA010000774.1:0-11668 GCA_031413355.1 Gemmatimonadota bacterium
AGGCTGCCGCGGGCGAAACGAGCGCGGGTCGGGCGTTCTGCGAGGCGTTCCCACCGCGTCGTCAGTTCCCGTTCCGCCTCCATTACCGTCTCACGCAGCCGCGCCGCCGATACCCCGGCTGACGCCCGCGCCTCAGCGACCGCACCGCCGCCATGCTGCCAGATGGGGAACGGCAGACTGACGCCGAAGGTCATCAGCCCATTCGAGTTCGTCGCCGTTGGATCGTCCCACTCGGTACCGGCGGCAATCGATGGCATCGGAAGCTGAGTCCACTGGGCGCTCCGCAGCCGTGCCTCCGCCGCGGCGGAATCCGCTCGCGCGGCCAGCATCACCGGGAGAGTGCGCAGTCCGCCCGCTGGCAGTCGGGCCGGGTCGTCGAGTCCCGCGTCCAGCTTCCCGACCGGCACGAGGTCGCCCGCGCCACGTCCACCGGTCGCACCCACCAGCGCCGCCTGTGCCACCCGCGCCTCCTCCCGCGCCACGCTCGCCGATAACCGGGTCCTCGCCGCTTCCTGAGCGGCCTGCTGCACTTCCAGTGCGCTGATATCACCAGCCTCCTCCCGCCGGTGCGCCAGCCGCACCAGTGAGTCGGCCAGCCGCATCTGCTCGCCGGCGATTCGCAGCCGCGCCCGCCCTGCGAGTGCGCGGTAGAACGCGGAGCGGACCTCGCGGGTGAGCTCCGCCATGACCTGCAGGCTCTCCGCCCGGGCCCGGTCGACCAGCGCCCCCGCCGCGGCGCGATCGCTGCCCCGGCGAAACAGCCACTCCAGTGACTGCTCCGCCGAGATCCGCTGCCGGGGTGGCGATTCCGAGTAGCCGTAACTCAGCAGCGGGTTGCTGATGGTCCCCGCCACACGCACTCCCGCCCGGGCCGCAGCGACTCCCCCGGCCGCGATAGCGGCAACCCCGCGCTGGAGCCGAGCCCGCGCTACCGACTCCGCGAGCGTGAGCGAATCGGGCGACACTCCCTGAATCAGGGCGGCGACAAGGCAGGGAATCAGCATGAGACCTCAGGATACATCGGAACGGATCGGGTTGGCATGCATCGCCCGGGCCGAGTCGGCGGTCATCGCGCCGGGGAGCAGCAGGATGAAACTGTTACGGCCAGGCTCCGATTGATACTCCAGCCGCCCGGCATGCTGTTGCGCGATCCACCGCACGATACTCAAACCCAGGCCATGCTCGACCCCGGCTCCCGATACTCGGGGCGACATTGGAGGCCCGGCGCTACTGACCGCGACACGCGCGGCGCCCCCGGATTCGGTCTCCTCGATCTGCACCGCTCCCCCTCCTGTGCCATGTCGCACCGCATTCTCCAGCAGTTCCAGTACAGCCTCCCGCAGGGCAACGGCGTTGCCGCGGATCGTCAGCGGCTCGACCCGGCCGAGCTCGAGCCGTCGATCGAGCAGCTGGGCTCGCCCGCGCATGGCATCCGCGCATTCCAGGGCGAGGGCGTCCAGTTCGATGGTATCGGACAGGTCGAGCCGCTCGCCCGCCTGTGCCTCCGCCAGCAGGAACAACTCGGCGACCCGATGCTGCATCTGTTCCGCCGCGAGCCGGATGCGCCGGAACGCCGCCTGCAGCTCCTCGGCGGAGGCGCCCTGCGTCGGCATGAGGGTCGCTTCCCCGACCACCAGGGTGAGCGGTGTCCGGATCTGGTGCGCCGCCTGACGCAGGAAACCCCGGTTCTCCGCCCGGGCCTGCTCCAGTCGTTCAAGCAGGGCGTTGAACTGCAACGCGACACGGTCAAGTTCATCCGGCAGCGCGTTGACCCCGAGGCGCGCGTGCAACCGGTCGGGGGTGATACCGGCGATCGCCTGCTCCAATCCACTGATGGGCGCGAGGGCGCCGCGGGACAGCAGGTAGCCACCCGCCAGGCTCACCATCAGTACCAGCGGTGCGCTGAGCAGCAGCCAGCCGGCCAGGGCGCGCCGTTCCTCGATGACACCAGCGGTGCTGCCGAGTGCCGCCGCGACGAAGGGCCGGCCGATCTCATTGCGAAACAGCACCCGGCGCACCGGAGATCCTGCCCCAACGTCAACGTCGACCACTTCGCGGTCGACGGCAAGCCGGGCGACGTGCACCAGCCAGGCTGGCGGGATGCGGGCTGCCAGCGCCTCCCCGTCCGGCGTGAGGACCATGTAGCCGCCGCCCTCACGATGCCATTCCGTGATCGCCTCCGTCGCGGCGAACTCGAGCCCGTGCTCCGGCGCCTCGTTCAGCTCGAAGCGCACCGCCGCCGCCAGCTCGATGGCCGCCTCTACCAGATGCCGATTGAGCCGGCGGTCGGCCTGCACCCGGAGGTAGAAGTAGAGCGCGACATCAAGCAGCACGAGGCCCACCAGAAAGGCCAGTGCGAAGCGGACCGCAAGCCGGAGCCGCAGGCGGCTAAGCGGCATCGCCCGGACCGCGCGAGGCCAGCAGGTATCCCATTCCCCGCACGGTGTGAATCAGGGGTCGGTCGCCGGTGGGGTCGAGCTTGCGGCGCACCCGGCCGATCAGCACATCGACTGCGTTGCCGACCGGATCAAAGTTGTCGTCCCACACATGCTCCAGGATCTGCCCCCGCTCCAGCACCCGATTGGGATTGCGCAGCAGGTACTCCAGCAGCGCATACTCCCGCGCCGAGAGGCGGAATTCGCGCTCGCCCCGCCGGGCGGTCCGGGACACCGGGTCGAGAGTGACATCCTTGAAGGCAAGCGCGACGGGCAGCGTCTCGCCCGGCCGACGAGCCAGCGCCCGCAGGCGGGCGAGCAACTCCTCGACCGCAAATGGCTTGGGCAGGTAGTCGTCCGCCCCCGCATCAAGGCCCCGCACCCGATCGGCCAGGGCCCCGCGCGCGGTGAGCATCAGGATCGGCGTGCGACCGCCACCGGTGCGGAACCGGCGGCAGACCTCCGCGCCGTCGATGTCAGGCAGGCCGAGATCGAGCACCACGATATCATAGGAGGTGATGGCGAGAGCGGTGAGCGCGGCGGTCCCCGTCGTGGCGACATCGGGCGCCCACGACGCCTGCCGCAGCGCCCGCTGCAGCAGGTCGGCGACTTCCGGTTCATCTTCGACGATCAGGACACGCATGGGGAAAGGGGAGACTTCTAGCGCGGGGAATCGTCCTCCCCGGCGGCGTCGTCCGCCTGCTCGGCCTTCTCATCGGCCTCGCTCTCCGGTGTGCTGGAAATCACCGCACCGGACTTCGCGTCAATCTCGACCTCATGCGGTGCGCTCTGGCCGGGCGCCTTGAAGTCGAAGGAATAGATCAGCCGGCCGTGCTCCTGCTCGAGCTCCGCCGAGGTGATCGTGGCTCCTGCCGGGGCGGCTCGAGTGGCGATCGCGACTGCGGAGTCCGCCGGCAGCGTGGCTTGGGCCTTGAGTCCGGCCTTCTCTTCCTTGATTACGGGCATGGCCTGTTGGGCCGCCAAGAGCGCGGGGGCGGCGAGCAAACCGAGCAGCATGGCTGCCGTGGCGAAGGAACTGTGCATGGAACCACCTCGGGGGAATGGAGACACCCTGGCCAGCGTTCGTCGAGCAGGGATCCGGCGACGATCAGGTGGGCGAGTCTACCGCATCCGGGTGACGGGAAGATGACAGCCCGGCCTGCGGAGGAGGAAGCAGTCCGAATATAGGCCACGCCCGGATCTGGTGCAGAGCCCTTGCCTTCCATTAATTGAAGGGCATTGTACGGAGGTGATCGTTCCACCGTCCCCCGGCTCCGGGAGCCCTATCATGCGGCGAGCGTTTCTTGGCCAATGAGCAGCGACAGTCCCGGAGCACCCGGCTGATCCGACTGGAGACCCGGGCTTCCTGGCTCCTTCGGGCGGTCCGGATGGACACGATCCGGAGCAAGCTGTTCGGCTTCGCACTGCTCGCCACCCTGATCCCCTCGTTCAGCCTGGCCTGGCTTTCCTTCCTGCAGAACAAGGGCGCAGTGACCGCCAAGGTCACCCAGGAGTTGCAGACCACTGGTGCGCAGGCGTCCCGGGAGCTGGACCTCTGGGTGAATCAGCGGGTGTATGAGCTCAACACCTTCACCCTGCCCTCCCTCGTCGCCGATAATGTGCAGCGCGGCTCCGGCGGCGGGGCGGCGGTCGGCGCCCGCCGGCTGAGCGATTACCTCGGTTCGATTCGCGAACGACTGCCGGACTTCGAGGAGTTGATGGTCCTGGGCCCGCGAGGCCGCGTCGTCGCCAGCAGCAGCAGCACGACCCGTGGCGCGCGCCTCCCGATAGGCTGGGAGCAGGAGATCAATGCCGGTGACCCCGTCCTCGGAATACCGGCATGGGACTCGGTGCTCAACATGGCGGTCATGGTCGTGGCGGTCCCCATCCAGTCCGGCACCCGCCAGTCCCTCGGTACCCTCGCGGCCCGGCTCAACCTGACCTCGGTGGTGGCGATGGTCAGCCGTCTGGCTCCGATCGATTCCGGGCGCACCTCACTGGTGGCCCTCGATGGGACGGTCATCAGCGGTGTGGCTGCAGTCGGGCCGGGCACGGCGGCACCCAGACTGGCTGGCGCCGCCATGGCGATCCTGCTGAAGGAGCCGGGCGTCGTGCACGAATACCCGAGCTACGACGGCCTCGAGGTCCTGGGTGCCCTCCAGCCAGCCACCGACATGAGGTGGGCGGTGCTGTCCGAACTTCCCGTTGCCTCGGCCTACCGCGCCATCAACCGGATGCGGAACGTGACGGTGTGGCTCGTCTCGGGGGTGCTCGTGGTCGTCGGGCTGCTGGCCTGGATTCTGGGCGTGATCATCATCCGGCCGCTCAATCGCCTGACACGGGGCGCGGCGGAAGTAGCGGCGGGCGATCTCGCGGTGGACCTGCCGGTCGTGGGCAGCGGGGAAGTCGGGTACCTGACCCACGCCTTCAACGACATGGTCGCACGGTTGCGCGAGAGCCGGGAGCAGCTCGAGCGTCTCTCCGTCACCGATGGCCTGACCGGGCTGTACAACCGTCGCCATCTGATGGAACGGCTGCGCAACGAATCCAGCCGGGCCCGTCGCACCGGCCAGCCCTTCGCGGTGCTGATGCTGGACATCGATCACTTCAAGGCCTACAACGACACCCACGGGCACCTCGGCGGCGACGAAGTCCTCGTCCGGGTGGCGGCGGTGCTGATCGCATCTACCCGGCAGGTGGATTGCGTGGCCCGCTATGGCGGCGAGGAATTTCTCCTGCTGCTGCCCGACACCGGGATGGCCAGCGCGGTGGAGGTGGGCGAGCGGATCCGGGAGGCGGTAAAGGCGGAGCGGTTCGCCGGCGGTCACGTCACCGTCAGCATGGGTGTGGCGACCTTCCCCGAGTTCGGCGAGTCGCCCGAAGGGGTGATCATGAGCGCCGACGTGGCCCTCTACCAGGCCAAGAGCGGCGGGCGGGATGCGCTGGTCGCCGCGACACCGGAAACCCCGGCAGCCTGACCGGCGGGATCCCCGCTACGGCATTGATCCGCTGCCTCCCCCGATCAGGGCGCGCGAGACCCAGCCGCTCCGTCCGTCGGTCGCACTGACCCGCACCCATCCCTCGACATACGAGAGCCCGGTCACTGCCGCCCCCGACTCCAGGGTGAAGAGAATGCGGGTTCCGGTCCCGGGACCTTCGCGCACATTGCAGCGGGAGGTGATCACGAGTGGCACCAGCGTGGCGAAGGTCACTTCACCACTGCGAAGTCCACGTCCATCCGTCGCCCCCACCCGCCCCCGCCCCGCGCCGGCCAGACCCTTCGCCAGGTTGGCGAGGTAGACCGCGCCACCGTAGTTCTGCTTGTTGAACTCGGTATTACTCTGGTCCAGCAGCTTCTTCGCCTGGGTGTATTCCGCCGGTGTACGCAGGCCACTGCTGCCCCGCAGCGCCTGCACCGACACCTCCGCCTCCGCGATGCTGGACGCCCCTTCGGCCCGGGTCGCGAGCGACTGCAACTTCCCCATGGCGCGCACCGCCTCCTGCCGCGCCTGGTCCAGCCGGGCCTGCAGCTCGTTCACCTGCGCCTCCCGCTCGAGCAGCCGCAATTCCAGCCGCGCCACTCGTGCGTCGAGCTCGGCATCACGTATCACCACCGTATCGGTCGACATGGTCGGGGCGGGGGGAATGGAGTCCGCCGCGACCGCGACCTCGAGGGCGGGCACCGGCTCGGGCGCAGACACCGGAGCGGGCTGGGTGCCGCCGCAGCCGTCGGCAAACGGAACGATGGCGCAGACCAGAAGGGACACCAGGACGGGAGAGCGTGACATGGGTTGGCCTCGCGCGGGAACCATGGTGCTGGGGGTGGCAGGAAGATGGCCTCGCCGGCCCCCGGCTTCAATCCGTGGGGTGTGGTGGATCAGCAGTTCTCGTATTTCCAGTTGCGGTGCTTCCCCTCGCTCAGCCATTCGATCGTCGTGGCGATGCGCCGGGCCCGGGTCTCCGGCCGCTTGGCTTCCGTGACCCATTCGAGGTACTCCCGCCGCTGGCCGGGGCTGAACTCCGCGAACGTCGCCCTCGCCTTTGCGCTGCGTGCGAGGGCGGTACGGAGATCAGCCGGGACGCTGAGTGCCCGGCGCGGCGTCCGCTTCGACGGCACCTTGACCCCCGCCTCATTCAGCCGCATCGCCTTCTTCACGTAGCCGGTCAGCACCCGCTTCGAGGGAAGCTGCGACAGGTCGGTCAGGCAGCCAAAGCTTCCCATCGCTTCGTCACGCTTCGAGTCGCGCTGCTTGACGATCAGTGCATGCTTCCAGAAGCCGAAGATCGCGTGCGCCTTGAAGGCCGCCATGCCGCAGAGAATGCCATGGTGCATGAACGTCGGCATTCCCCACTTGAGCGTCTCCTCGACCTCGGGACAGGCCGCGTGCACCACGGCCCGCAGGTGGGTGAGGATCGGGCGGGCGAACGGGGCAGCGCGGGCGATGTATGCGTCGATGCGCTTGTCGCGAGAAGGCATGGAGATCTCCGATCTGTAGTGCGGTCAGCGATCAGTGATAAACGATCAGCGATCAGCGATCAGCGATCAGCGGCCAATCTCCGCCTTCGCCCGCTCAGCCGCCAGCCCCCCAATAGCACCCTACTCCCTATTCCCTGCCCCCTGCCCCCTGCCACCTGCCACCTGCCACCCAGAACATTGCGCCCGCCTGCATCGCCCGGTACACTCTCGACATAACGAGCCAGCCTGCAGCCCTCAATCAGGAGACTCTCCATGCGTTCCCCCTGCTCCCGTCCCCTGCACCAGCGCCCTCTGAACCTCTGTCAGCTCGTGGCCCTGTGCGCCTTAGTTCTTGCGCTCCGGCCGACGACTCTGGCCGCTCAAAGTGAGCGGGGGGGCCCCGTGCCGGATGTCGTCATGCTCAAGCGACTCGCGGAGGCCGTGGATGGCCACCGGACCGGCGGGCTGGTCTATGTCGTTGCCAGTCTTGCCGGTGATCATCCGGTGGCTGGGGTGTTTGGCGATCGCAAGGAGGCGGATGAGCTGCTTCAGAAACTCGGGAAGGGATATTCCCGCTTCGGGCCCTTTCAGGCTCCGCGCGATGCCGATCCCGGCTACATGGTCGGCTGCGTCCACCTCAGGTACAGCTCGATGATGCGCCCCGGGAGCGATATGTGCGTGCCGCCCCCGAACGAGGCCAGAGTCGAGGACATCACCGGGGTAAGCCTCCTCCTCACGCGAGCCAACGGCCGCCTGGACACCCTCCCCCTGCCGCGGGGCACGGATGTCGTATTCCTGACCCTGAATGCCTTCGACAAGTTTGCCGTCCCCTATTACCAGCGGACCCTGGGTCTGGAGGGCGTCACCGAGCTGCGCACCGGCTTCGCCGCCGTCTACCAGAGCGGCAAGGTCCCGCGGCGCCGGGGCGATCAGCGGTAGATCGCTCCGGCCTCTTCCGCCAGGAGCGCGTCAGCCGCTAGTGTGGCAAACCAGGGGGAGCGCCGGAAGCGCGTACGAGCCGACGGATCATGCCTGATCGCCTCTGACATGATCCGCTCCGCGCCCGCCCGGTCACCCAGGAGCAGGGACATGTACGCCTCCCCGTCGGGAAAATCCAACCGGGTCGAGTCGGCCGCGAGGCCCGCGTGCACCTGGACGAGAATGGCGCGTGCGCTGTCCCGTAGGCCAGCCCGGGCCGCCGTGGCCGCGACCATCACCCGCAGGAAACCCCACTGACTGGCGAAGAGCCCGATAGAATCGGCACGCTCGATGCCGCCGAGCGCCCGCCACGACACGCCAACATCCTCGGCGCGGTGCCCGGCCCAGCCCAGGTAGATGACCTGGCAGGCGGTGAACCGCGGATCGCCCGCAAAACGGTCCTGCCCGAGCCTGCACCACCGCTCTGCCGCCGCGAAATCGGTGAGATTCAGGCTCACAAAGAAGAGCTGGGCAACGACATCCTGGATGTCACTCAGGAAGGCATCGGCGTCATACGCCCGGTGCAGCGCCGCTGCGGCTTCGGTATAGCGCCCACCCTCCAGCTGCAACGCGCCGAGGGTCGCCCAGCTCCGCGCGTCTTCAGGGCGCGCGTCCAGCGCAGCCCGCAGATCCGCCTCGGCTTGCCGCAGCAGCGTATCGGAAGGCACCCCTCCGGGCCACGACCCCAGCAGCTTCCGGGCATACCCCCGCAACGCCAGCGCATCGGCGGACCCCGCGGACCTGGCCAGCGCCTGTCCGGCAAAGCGAATGGCCCGGACTGACATCCGGATCGCCGGAGGAAGCGTGTCAGGTGACGATCCGGCGATGCGGAACGGGACCAGGGCCGGTGGCGAGAAGGCAAATCGGAGGGCCACCCAGCCGCGGCTGATCGTCGGGATAGCCCACGACTTGTCCAGTCGCTGCGCCGCGGCATAGAGCGAATCGGCCCGCAGGAAGAACTCGGCGGCGTCGGCTTCCCGCGCCAGAAGGGACGCATTGACGCCATCGGAAACCAGCCCATCCGCCCGTTTCACCGCCTCCCACGCCGCCAGCGATTTCGTCTCCGCTCGCCGCCGCTCCAGCTTGATCTCTTCCCCGAGCCGTTCCCGCAGGAAGGCGGCGACATCGGCGAACACCGCCCGGCGGAAGGTGAGCACCGATGTCCGCGGCAGATCGATCGACCGGCTGCGCAACTGCTCGCCGGTGGCAGGATCGACCAGGCGCACGGTGACCCGGACCACCGTGTCCGACGCACTCACGCTGCCCCCGACCACCGTCCCGACTCCCAGCACCCGCGCGATGCTGTCCACCGGCGCGGCGCGCTCGCGGAACGGACGCACACCTTCGGGCGAAATCACCCGCAGCCCCCGTACCCCGCCCAGCTCATCGATCAGATCTTCCGTCAGGCCCCGCGCGATCAGCCTGACATCTTCATCCGCCGACAAATTGTCGAAGTAGAGCACGGCGATCCGGCGACGATCCGGCGCCGCCTCGGCGCTATCGGGAGCCCCACTCCTCGGCCATGCTGCCCACCAGAGCACTACAGCGAGCAGCATGATCCCCACCAGCAGCGCCGCGCGCTCGACCCGGCGGCGGCGTGGAACAGCAGGACGCGGGTACGCCGCCGACGGGGCCCGGAGCGCGTTCACCAGGGCGGCGGCGGTGGCCGGGCGCTCGGCCGGCACCTTGGCCAGGCCCCGTTCGACCGCCAGCTGCACGCCGCGCCCCACCGCCGGCCGCAGGATGGCGAGCGCCGGTATGGGGGCCTGCATCTGCTTGGCGAGGATCGCGCGAGTGGTGTCGCCAGGGTAGGGCACCTCGCCGGCCAGCATCTCGTAGACCACACAGGCCAAGGAGTAGATGTCGCTGCGCGGGTCGATCCGACCCGAACCATCGGCCTGCTCCGGACTCATGTAGGCCGGCGTCCCGATGGCGATCCCGCGCGCGGTCATCCGGTCCGACCCCGACCCCTCGAACGCCAGCGCCACCCCGAAGTCCGCCACCAGTGCGTGCGACCCGCTCAGCAGGATGTTTTCCGGCTTGATATCGCGATGCACCACCCCGTTCCGGTGGGCGAAGTCGAGCGCCTCGGCGACATCCTGCGCGACGGCGACCGCAACCGTCAGAGACAACGGGCCCTCGCGATCGAGCCGTTGCCGCAGCGACTCTCCCTCGATGAAGGGCATGACATAATACGCCACCCCATCCGCCTCGCCCGACTCGATGAGCGGGACGATATACGGGTGGCGCAACTGCGAGACGATCGCGATCTCCTTGAGGAACCGCTGTGACAGGACCGGGTCGCTCTGCTCCAGCCGAACCACCTTGATCGCGACGTCGCGGCCGAGGCGGAGGTCCTGCGCGAGGTGCACTGTGGCGTGGCCACCCCGACCGATCTCGCGAAGGAAGCGGTAGCGGTCCGCGAGCGCCCGCGCAACCACAGCGGTGCTGCCGGTCGCCGAGTCCGGGTCACTGCCCTCGACCGACCGCAGCAGCGGCGCCGCGTAGGTCGCCGCCGTGCCGGTCAGGAAGTCGTCCCCCGCCTCCACTTCACCGCATCGGGCGACCAGCTCTTCCGCGGCGCGGCGCAAGGCGCCGTCGCCCGCACACGCCTCCGCCAGATACGCCGCCCGGGCACCGGGCGGACGCTGGAGCACTTCATCGACCAGCTGCAGCAGCCGGCGTTCGAAGTCGGGTGGTGATGGCGGATCATCCGGCGGCCGCATCGCGGAGTTCAGGTACTCCCGGGGCGGAGGTCGCCCAGGTGCTGCAGCAGCCAGCCGCGGGCCCGCACCCAATCTCGGGTCACCGTCCGCGGTGTCACCCCCAGCAGTTCGGCGGTTTCCCGCTCGGTCAGCCCCACGAAGAACCGGTATTCCACCACGCGCGCCAGTCGCTCGTCGATCGTGACCAGTCGCTCAATGGCCGCATCCAGCGCCTCCAGCACATCGGCGCACTCGCTGACCTGCATGCTGCTGGTCCGTGCCAGCGAGGCGTCCGGGCCCTCAAGCGCCGAGAGCGACACCGGTTGCTGCCGGCCAGATCGCTTGTGGGCCCGGTGACGGCGGGCGTAGTCGACCAGGATGCGGCGCATGGCGCGTGCGGCAAGGGCGAAAAAATGCGCCCGGTTGCCGAACACCGCGGCGCGCTGCTCGGAGAGCTTCAGGTAGGTCTCGTGTACCAGCGCGGTGGTGGAAAGCGTGTGGCCCGGCGCCTCGCTGCCCAGCCGCCGGTGGGCCACCCGGCGCAGCTCGGCGTAGACCTCGGGGAACAGCGCATCGAGATCGGGGGGCGGGGTGGAGGCGGGTTCGGACCCCTCGGGACCGGGCATGTCTGAATTCTCCGGCAACATGCGCGTCTTCTGCTGTCGTCAACTTGCCCTCGGGGATTCCAACCTATCTCCCGCGGAATACGAGGGCAAGTCGCCGACGGCGCCCCGCGATTCGCGCGAGTGGCGTCCATCGTATCCACCGCAGGCAGGAGGAGTCCCATGAAACGGCAACTGCTGGCCACCGCGTCCGCCCTGATGGTCATGGCATGTCAGGACGGCAGCGCCCCCGATTCCACCGACCCGCTGGCGCCGGCAAGCGGGGAGCTTGCCTCGATCAGCACCGACGCCCCCCCGGTCCACCTTCTGGCGGTCGTCGACCAGAACGGCAGCCTCATCAGCGGCAACAACGTCGCCAGCGTCATTAAGCTGGGTGTCGGGCAGTTTGAGTTCACATTCACCAGCAATGTGATCCAGTGCGCGTACCTGTCGACCACGTGGAACATCTTCAGCCAGGCCATCCAGTCTTAC
>JANOFA010000775.1:0-1448 GCA_031413355.1 Gemmatimonadota bacterium
AACCTTTCAGACGACGTTCGGCAGGACAGCGCCCGCCAGGACCACCGCGAACCACAGCCCGAGACTCAGCAGGGAAGCCCGGCGGAGCTGCTGCCAGACCTTCCCCTCGGACGGATGGCCCTGTTCCAGTCGGCGCTCCACCCGCACCATCATTCCGCCGTTGAGCAGGAGCAGCCCGACCAGCGCCATCTTGACCCAGAACATCGCTGATCCGGAGAGCGTTTCCAAGTCCGCCGCGAACATCAGCAGCCCGCTCGTGGCGGTCACCGCCAGCGCGCCCACCACCAGCGGATGAATGGACGCCAGCTCCTTGAGGTGCCGGCGGTGTTCCCACGACTCACCCCGCAGGGCGCGGAGGGTCGAACGGTCGGCGGAAAGCGCCAGCCCGCCAGCGGTCATCATCCCGCCAAAGTGCCCGAACGCCACCGCCGACTGGGCGACGGCGCTGGTGTTGTAGAAATCGGCCCACGGCGCTACCGCCACGGCCAGCTGGTGTGCCATCGTCATGGTCTCAATCCTTCCAGAGCAGCATCATCCCGTAGCTGACAAGCGCGACACCCATCGAACTGATGGCGACCGCCCGGTGCGTGCTGCGTCCCGAGCCCCCACCCCCGTCTTCGTCGTCGTCCGGCGCGGTGGCTCCAGTGACGACGAAGCCGGCATCGGCGGTCAACATCAGCAAACTGTGGACCCAGCGGCGGGTTCGCCCCGCCTTTTCGTGGCGGCTCTCGATCAGGTTCCAGACGCCTGTCACGGTGTTCACGGCGAAGAGCCCTGCGATGCCCCCGGCCAGCGCTGAGTGCAGCCCTCGGTTGCCCCCATCACCAGGGTTGTCGTAAAGCTGCTGCCCCACAACATATTCTGCCGCGAAGAGCGGCACTGTGAGGTAGCTCGCATATTTGTGGATGGTCAGCCGGGTGTAATACAGATCACTATACCGCACCGCCCTGGACCGCCGGGTGCCGGGATCCGGCTCCGTGTCCACGGGAAATGGCGGCGCGGCGTTTCCCGATACCACCGATCCCAGCAGGGAGATGTTCTCGATTCGCGGCGCCAGGCTGACCGCACGGGGCGCCTGACGGGAATCGACCCGCGAATCCGCCTGCACATTGGAGCCACTATCCTGCGGTGCCGCCAACAGCGCAAGGGTGAGGAGCAGCGGGTTCATGAGGCACCTTCATCCAGCGAGCGCGGACTACGTCGGAGCAACGACAGAGATAGTCTAACTGCGATGGATGAATACTCCGTGAAAGTGGTTCGAGTGTTCCAGTGGGTCAACGCACGATCAGGGAGGTGCCGAGCACGCCGTCTCGGGCTCGCGAATCAGCCCATTATGGACTCGGTTCGATGACGACAGCCGTCCCATAACAGAGGACTTCGGTGTGCCACCCCACTTAACCGTCTGGGCCGTCTCCGGCCGGAACCAGAGCACGAGGTCGCGCCCGGCG
>JANOFA010000776.1:0-2998 GCA_031413355.1 Gemmatimonadota bacterium
GGCGCCGGGGGGCGCCGCCGCGGTCTTCGCCCGCGTGTCGGCGGGGGGGGCCGGGGGTGGGGCCCGCCTTGCGCCGCCCCCTACCGGCGATACCGCTCCAGCCACTGCAGTCCGTCCGTATCAGTGCGTGTCGCGTAGAGCGTCCCCTGCCCCAGCCCCACCAGCCGCCGTCCCCGCGGCAGCGTCACCTGGGCCGCCTGCCGCCCTGCGGTGTCGAACACATCGTATACCGCGGTCGAATCCTGGATCGAGTTGCTGCGCTGCAGCCAGAGCTGGCCCTCCGGGGCCATGAAACTGGCCCGGCCCACGAACGGCGGCTTGACCACAGGCCAGTCGAAGTCCTCTTCCTCGACCACCGGAGGCGTCACATCCCGATCCCGGCCACCCCCACCGACATTCACCGTGATGCGGTTGCGGGTATTGCGCATGCCGCTCAGAAAGGCGTCTCGGTCCGCCGCATTGACCTTCACCGGCTGATACGGCACCGCGGGACCAACGACCGGGGTACCGACCCCCAGCCACTCGACGTGATAGTCGCCCACCCGGCCCACCCCAACCCGGCCGTCGCTCGCGACCCGCCACTCATCCTGTGGGGCGTACGGCTGAGGCCGCATCATGACCGCGCGCGCATTCGCGCTGCCGCTCACCTGCATCTTGAGCGACGGGATCTTGACCGTGGCGACGGTATCCAGCCTGGCGCTCCCTCGCTGCCACCGGACCACCGCGACCGATTCCGGCAATTCCTGCATTTCCGCTCCGGGATCGCCAAAGGCACTGCTCTGGAAGTAGACCCTGCCCTGGCTGTCCATGCCACGTGGTTCGGGAAACCCCAGGAGCTCCTCCGGGAACGGCACCGTCGTGCCCATCGTCCCGTCGGGGCGGATCAGGAGAAAGCGACGACTGGCCCGGTCCACCACCAGCGTCGTGTCCCCTCGAGCCGGGATGAGGTCCCCCGGCTGCTGGTACTCTCCGGGCCCCTGCCCGTTGCGGCCGACGGTGGTGACGGTGCCGCTGGTGAAATTGGCGAGCACCACGGTGCGCGGACCCAGATCGGTGACCAGCACCCGTCCGCCAGGGAGTTCACGCAGGCTGAGGATCTGATCGAAGGACTCGGCGAACTCTGCTTCGGGCCTGGTCAACAGCTTCCGGGTAATTGGAGCCTGCGCGACCAGCGGAGACGCGAGGAGCAGGGTCACCAGACTCAGACGAATGACGTTGCACACGTTGCAGCACCTCCTGCCTGACGGGGAAACAAACCGGGCATTCAAAGTAGATGGCGAGGGATCGTTGCAGAGATGCCCCGATCCGGAGACCCGTCGCGATGGCGGGCCAACGACCCGGATTGAATCCAACCCTCGAGCCCTCCCGTCCATCTAAGTCGCGGTATCACTTCCTGGGGCTCATCATGTTGCTCTCGTTGTCCGCGGTGCTCGGCACCGCCCTGCTGCAGATTGCCTCCGTGCAGGGACTCCCGACGCCCCCCGCCAGCATGTCGGGGGTGCGCGCCGTCAGGGCCGCCGCGCCGGTCGCGCTCGATGGTGCGCTGTCGGAGGCGGTCTGGGCCAGCGCCCAGGTCGTCACCAGCTTCCAGCAGCGCGACCCGGAGGAAGGTGCCGCACCAACCCAGCTCACCGAGGTGCGGGTCCTCTACGACGACGCAGCGCTGTTCATCGGTGCGCGGCTGTTCGACTCGCACCCCGATTCGATCATCGCCCGGCTGGCCCGGCGGGACAATGGCGTCACCAGCGACGCCTTTCTCGTCTTCCTCGATCCCTACCATGACCGGCGCACCGGATACTACTTCGGCGTGAACGCGGCGGGCAGCCTCTACGACGGCACGCTGCTCAACGACGACTGGGACGACGACTCCTGGGACGGCAACTGGGACGCAAAAGTGCAGCGCGACTCGCTCGGGTGGTCGGTCGAGATGCGCATTCCGTATTCCCAGCTCCGGTTCCAGCAGAGCGACCACTACACCTGGGGCATCAACTTCAAGCGGGAAATCGCGCGGCACAACGAAACGGCCTACCTCGTGATGGTCCCGCGCAAGGAGAGCGGCTTCGTGACCCGCTTCGCGGACCTCACCGGCATGGAACAGGTACGGCCCCCCCGGCGGCTGGAAATTCTGCCGTATGTCACGAGCAAAGCCGAGTTCCTCGAGCACTCCGCCAACGATCCGTTCAATGACGGCTCCAGCTTTGGCGCCAGCGCCGGTGCGGACTTCAAGCTGGGGATCGGCAGCAACATTACGCTGGATGCCACGGTGAACCCCGACTTTGGCCAGGTGGAGGTCGATCCGGCGGTGGTGAACCTGAGCGATGTCGAGACCTTCTACCCCGAGAAGCGGCCGTTCTTCGTCGAGGGGTCGGCGATCTTCAACTTTGGCGAGGGCGGAGCGAACAACAACTGGGGCTTCAATTTTCCCCGCCCCGACCTGTTCTACAGCCGCCGCATCGGACGCGCCCCCTCGGGCGATCTTCCCAGCGCCACGTACGCCGACGTGCCAGACGGCACCACGATTCTGGGCGCCACCAAGCTCAGCGGCAAGCTGGGCGGCGCGTGGAACGTCGGGGTCCTGAGCGCTGTGACCGATCGGGAAGAGGCCCGCCTGGAGAACGCGGGGAGCGTGTCCAGCGCCACGATTGAACCGCCCACCTCCTACAGCGTGCTACGGGCCCAGCGGGAGTTCGGCCAGGGCCGCCGGAGCCTGGGGATGATCGCCACCGCGACGGTGCGTGCACTGGGCGACCCGACCCTGCAGCCACAGTTCAACCAGGACGCCTTCACCGGCGGGGTCGATGGCTGGACCGCGCTCGACAAGAACAAGAAGTGGGTCGTCACCGGTCTCATCGCCGGCACGCGGGTGCGCGGCTCCACCGACCGCATCACTGCGCTGCAGCAGAGCTCGCAGCACTACTTCCAGCGGCCCGATGCCGGCCACGTCGCGGTGGACTCGAATGCCACCGTCCTGACCGGATGGATGTCACGCTTCGCGCTG
>JANOFA010000777.1:0-1167 GCA_031413355.1 Gemmatimonadota bacterium
GGCGCACCGGGCCGGGCCTACTGGCAGCAGCGGGTGGACTACTCGATCCGGGCCACGCTCGATACCGCCGCCAAGCAGCTCACCGGTCAGGTGACGATCAGCTACACCAATCACTCGCCGGACACGCTGACCCATCTCTGGCTGCAGATGGACCAGAACCTGTTCAAGCAGGGCAGCGTCGGTGGGCTGCTGAATTCGCAGGAGAGCCGGTTTGGCGCGGCCGGTTTCGACGGCGGCTTCAATATCAGCGCGATCACCCAGGCTCCCCTCTCCGGGATCCGGGTTCCTGGCCAGCGCAACCGCGGCGTGCTCGGCACCCGGCCCACCCCGGTCAAGACCCGGGTGGACGACACGATGATGGACGTGATCCTGGCTCAGCCGCTGCCGCCCGGCGGCGCGACCCAGATCGACATCAGCTACGCCTTCACGATCCCCGAGCATGGCGCCGACCGCATGGGCCGCGACGGCGCACTCTACGAGATGGCGCAGTGGTACCCCCGGATGTGCGTCTATGACGACGTGCATGGCTGGAACACGCTTCAGTACCAGGGCCAGGGTGAGTTCTATCTCGAGTTCGGCGACTTCGACTATGAGATCACCCTTCCTGCGGGCTACATCGTCGCGGGCACCGGTACAATGCAGAACCCGCTTGAGGTGTTCACCGCCGCGCAACGCGCGCGTCTGGCCGCCGCGGCCAAGTCCGACACGATTACCCACATCATCACCGCGGACGAACTCACCTCCGGCGCCGCCCGCCCCAGGAGGGACGGGATGCTCACCTGGCGGTTCAAGGCCCAGAACGTCCGCGACGTGGCCTGGGCGGCGAGTCCCGAGTACATCTGGGACGCCTCCGCGTGGCAGGGCATCATGGCCTACGCCTATTACCGTACCTCGGCGGTGGCCACATGGAAGAACGCGGCCGACATGAGCCGATTCTCAATCCAGGAATACAGCGGCCGCTGGTTGCGGTATCCCTACCCGCAGATCAGCGCGGTCGAGGGACCGGTGTCGGGAATGGAATACCCGATGGTGGCCATGGAGGCGAAGGATGAATCAAAGGAGGGGCTGTACAGCGTCGTGACTCATGAGATCGGGCATATGTGGTTCCCCATGGTCATCGGCTCCGATGAGCGCCGCTATGCCTGGATGGATGAGGGCTTCAACACC
>JANOFA010000778.1:0-2333 GCA_031413355.1 Gemmatimonadota bacterium
ATCGGCGTGGTGATCGGCGGACATGCGGTGGTCGGCTCCATGCGCTATGGGGTGCGGTGGACCGAAGAGCTCGTCATCAAGACGCTCTTTGCCTTTCATCCCGCCTGCGCCAATGCCGGTCTGCTGTACGATGGCTCCGAGGAACGCCGCAACGACTACACCCTTGAAGGCGGCGACATCCATGTGCTGCGGCCCGATCTCGTGGTGGTCGGCTTCAGCCAGCGCTCCAGTCCCGCCGCGCTCGACAATCTCTGCGCGGTGCTCTTCGAGCGGACCGGCGTCACCGATGTGCTGGTGGTGGTCATGCCCAAGGAACCGACCGCCATTCACCTCGACATGCTGTTCACCCAGGTGGACCGCGAACTCTGCGTCATCTACCCGCCCTACTTTCTGGGCCCGGAGCGTCGTGCAGTCCTGCACCGGAAGAAGGGTCAGGCGGAGGTGCACGAGATGCCCAATTTCTTTGCCGCCCTCAAGGCGGTGGGCTGTCCCCTCGAGCCGATCTTTGCCGGTGGCGAGCGGCGTACCATGCAGGACCGCGAGCAGTGGACTTCGGGCTGCAACTTCATCGCACTCAAGCCCGGCATGATCGTCAGCTATCGCCGCAACGAGGCGACACTCGAGGCGCTGCGCGCCGCGGGATTCAAGGTGGTGCCGAGCGTGGACTTCGTGGCATTCGACGACTGGCTCGATACCAAGCACCGCACGGTCATCACCATCGAGGGCGACGAGCTGGTGCGGGGTGGCGGCGGGCCACGCTGCATGACGCTCCCCCTCCGGCGGAAGCCGCTGTGACCGGTCTCGCGAGCGTCCCCGAACGGACCCTGGTGGATCGTGCGCTCGAGCTGATGGCGCAGGCACCGTGCGCCGCGGACCGTCTGGCGCGTGAGGTGCTGCTGCTGCCCAACGCGCCCGCCAGCGTCGCGGAGCGACTCGCCGTGGCGCTCTTCGCCTCCGATCCCCGCGTGCGGCAACTCGACGATGGCCGCTGGGCCCTGACGCCCGAGGCGCAGGGCTCGCCGCTGATCGAGGAGTGCGCCTTTGCCGTGGTGGATGTCGAGACCACCGGCATGAGCGCCACCGGTCCCGATCGGGTCACCGATGTCGCGGTGGTGATCGTCCAGGGGGAGCGGCGCGAACTGGTCTTCGAGTCGCTGGTCCAGCCGGGCATTCCGATCCCGTCGCGCATCGCGATGCTCACCGGCATCACCGATCAGCTGGTTCGGCAGGCACCGGTCTTCGAGGCGGTGGCCGATGCCCTGCTCGCCGCGCTGGCGGGGCGGGTCTTTGTCGCCCACAACGCCCGATTCGACTGGGCCTTCATTTCCGCCGAGGTTCGGCGCAACCGTGGCCTGGGTCTGATCGGTCCGCAGCTCTGTACCGTGCGGCTCGCGCGCCGGCTCCTGCCCGATCTGCCGTCGCGGAGTCTCGACGCGCTCAGCGAATATTTCGCGCTCGAGAATCCCGCGCGGCACCGGGCGGCAGGCGATGCGCTGGTCACGGCGCAGCTGCTGGAGCGACTGCTCCGCCTGGCCCGTGAACGCGGGGCACGCACCCTTTCCGATCTCGAGACGATGCAGCGGAAGGGGAAGGGCATCGACGAGGCCGGCGCAGGCTGAGGAGCGAACAGCGCATTCCCGCATCGCCAGGCGCCCGCAGTTCCGCCTATCGCCTGCCGTTCCGCCTACCGCCTATCTTGCCATCCATGACTCTCTCCCATTCCTTCACCCTTGGCGCCCTCCGCTGCCACCTGCTCGAAGCCGGCCGGTTGTGGCTGGACGGCGGCGCCATGTTCGGGGTCGTGCCCCGCACGATGTGGTCGCGGCAGATCACACCGGACGAGAAGCACCGGATTCCGCTGGTGATGCGCTGCCTGCTGATCGAGCATCCCGAGGGGCTGGTGCTGGTCGACACCGGCGCAGGCAACAAGGAGGATGCGAAGTTCCACGGGATTTACGGGCTGGAGAACGCGGGACGCGACGGTGCCACGCAGCTCGAGGATGCGCTCGCGACGGCCGGCTTCCTGCCTGGCGATATCCGCTGGGTGATCAACACCCACTTGCATTTCGATCACTGCGGCGGCAACACCCTGCACGCTGGGCCCGACGCATCGATCCAACCGCCCGATCGCCCGATCGCCCAATCGCCCGATCGCCCGATCGCCCAATCGCCCGATCGCCCAATCACCCAATCGCCCGATCGCCCAATCACCCAACCGCCCAACCGCCCAACCGCCCAACCATCGGTGCACAATGCCAACGACACCATCGGCGGCCTCAAGCTCAACGGCGTCAAACAACTTCCGGGTATCTATCACAGCGGCAACTCCACCT
>JANOFA010000779.1:0-1972 GCA_031413355.1 Gemmatimonadota bacterium
TGGAAGGGGCCTATCTGGACGAAGCCAATCTAACGAAAGCCAGCCTGCGAGACGCGCTGCTACGTGGAGCCGATCTCCGCTTTACAAATCTGCAATCGGCGGGCTTTCAGCAGGCCGATCTGGAGGGGCGGTTCTCGACCGGCTCTTCCACGATGATCGTCTCGATCTTAGAGGGTGCCAGCCGGTCCAGCATCCGCTCGATGCTGCGCTCCGGGCTGTATGCCGCGTTCAGTCGCTCCTGCAGCAGCGCCGGCGAGGTGGCCTGGAATTCCACGGTGCGGCTGGTAAGGAAACCGATCGCCTGCTCCGCATCGAAGTCGCGCGGATCGGCGGTCGCGACGCAGATGCGGCGATCGTCGGCGGTGAGAGGGAATACCCGGTACTTTCGGGCGACGGATTCGGGTACCAGCAGCGTGGCCCGCGGGTCGGCGGCGGCGAGGTCGGCGACCTTGACCCGGAACTGGGTGGCGATCAGCGCGGTGATCGCCTCGTCGGTGGCGAGCTTGTGCAGCACGGCAGACGCCCAGACCGAGCTGGGGTCCGTTCCGGCGAGCCAGGTATCGGCCAGCGCTCGTTGGAGCAGTCCCGCCTCCACCAGCGTGTGCGCCAGCCAGCCGTCGTTCTGGCTGGGGAGTTGTGCCGCCTGATCGATCACGGTGCTCCGGGGCAGGGGCCCGATGGCCGGGCGACACGCGCCGCTCGGTTGAGGTGGATGAGGTCCGGGAGTACGTTTGCTGCCGCCCCGGTCGGCCCCAATTCGCCCTCTCAGTATCGGCTGAGCTTCACAAATCCTTATGCGCCCCAACTCCCTGGCGGTTCTCGGACTCGGTGCCATCGGCGGATCGCTGGCGTGGCAGGCGCGCCGGGCTGGCATCCCCTCCGTGATCGGCTATGCGCCGGATCGGGCCGACTGCGTCCAGGCGCTGCGTGCTGGGGCGGTCCATGACATCGCGGACACCCCGCTCCGTGCGGTGCAGGGCGCCGACCTCGTGGTCCTCGCCGCCTCTCCCGGCGCAATTCTCGACTTCCTTCCCGCCCTTGGCGGAGCCCTCGCCCCCTCGGCCATCAGTACCGACGTGGCGAGCATCAAGCACCCGATCATCGCCGGTGCGCGTGCGGCGGGACTCGCCACCCGGTTCGCCGGCAGCCACCCCTTCGCGGGCACGCATGTCGCCGGCTGGAGCGGGGCGCGCCCCGATCGGTTCACCGGAGCCACGGTCTATGTCTGCGCCACCGGGCCCGAGGGCGAATCCGTCGCGCGTGAGGTGATGGATTTCTGGGCCCAGGTCCTCGGGGCCCACCCGGTCCTGGTGGATGCCGAGGCGCACGATCGGCAGCTGGCCTGGACCAGCCACCTGCCGCAGGCGGTGGCAAGCGCCCTCGCCCGCACCCTGGCGCGGGAGCCGAGCCTGCGGGGCGCCTCGCTCGGCAGTGGTGCGCGGGATACCACGCGGCTGGCCGCCAGCCCGACCAGCATGTGGGTGGATGTGCTGTTGCTCAACCGGGGCCCGGTCGCCGCCGCGATGGCCAGCGCCGAAGGGGAACTCCGCACCCTGCGCACGCTGGTCGAGCGGCAGGATCGGGTCGGACTGGCGGCGTTCCTGGAGGATGCCGCACGGTATCGTCAGCAGCAGGAGCCGCCGCCGCCCCCTGCGGCGGAAGCTCAGCGGTCGAACGACCAGCTCACATAAGGGTTGCGCCCGCGACAGGCGGCGACGACGTCCCGGTTGCGGGTTCCCCCCAATACTCCTGCCACCCGGCCGCAAAGCAGCACATCGGACATGTACGCCCGCACCAGCGGGACATCACGCACGCCAGCCCGGCTCCGTACCCGCGTCACGGTCCACTGCAGTCGATAGTACGGCGTCTGGAAGGGAAAGCCGGAGGGCAATTGAGCCGTCAGTCCTCGTGGGACCCGGCCAGCCGCAGTGCTCGCGGGCCACGAACTCGTGCTGGCCTGATAGGCATACGC
>JANOFA010000780.1:0-7827 GCA_031413355.1 Gemmatimonadota bacterium
CGTCCTCGCTCCCGAGGGCTATCGTTCCCCGACGGTGACCTGCCTGACCGTTCCGGCGGGGAAGAAGGGTTCGCAGATCAACGACCAGATGAAGGCGCTGGGATACACCATCTCCGCCGGCTATGGCACGCTCAAGGACAGCACCATCCGCATCGGGCACATGGGGGATCATACCGTGGCCGAGCTTGATGACCTGCTCGATGCGCTGGCCGGGGTGGTGCGCCCATGAGCCGATTCCGGGTGCTGGTCGCCGACAAGATCGCGCTGGACGGGCTGGGGCCGCTGGCCAACGATCCGGCCTTCGAACTGATCGAACGCCCCAGTCTCACGGGGGCGGAACTCACGGCCGCCCTGGCCGACGTCGATGCGATCCTGGTGCGCAGCGCCACGAAGATCACCCGGGAATCGCTGGCGGGCGGCACCCGGCTCAAGGTGATCGGGCGGGCTGGCGTGGGGGTGGACACCATCGACGTGGACGCCGCCACAGAGCGCGGTGTCGCGGTGATGAACGCTCCCGCGGGGAACACCATCAGCGCCGCGGAGCTCGCCTTCACGCTGCTGCTCACCCTCATCCGGAAAGTTTCCGCCGCGGATCGGTCCATGAAAGCCGGCGAGTGGGACCGGACCAGTTTCAGCGGATCCGAACTCTATCGCAAGACGCTCGGCCTGATCGGTGCCGGCCGAGTGGGCGGAGAGGTTGCCCGCCGGGCGCGGGCCTTTGGCATGCGGGTCATGGCCTACGATCCCTTTCTCAATGCCGAGGTGGCACGGCAGCTCGAGATCGAGCTGGGCTCGCTCGACGAGGTGCTCGCCGCGGCTGACGTGATCTCACTGCATGTGCCCCTCACCGATTCCACTCGCGGGCTGATTGGCCCGGCCCAACTGCGCCAGCTCCGGCGCGGGGCCTTCGTGATCAACGCTGCGCGCGGCGGGGTGCTCGATGAAGCCGCACTGATGGAAGCGCTCACCTCCGGTCAGCTTGCGGGAGCGGCGCTCGATGTGTTCGACCAGGAACCGTTACCGGCGGATCATCCCCTCCGCAAACTCCCGAACCTCGTGCTCACCCCCCACCTCGGCGCCTCGACCGAGGAGGCGCAGCTCAACGTGGCGGTCGAGATCGCGGAATCGGTCCGCGCCGCCCTGCTGGAGGGCGATTACTCCCGCGCGGTGAATGCCTCGCTGGTCGGTGGCGACCGTCTGCGACGGCTCAAACCGGTGCTCGAGCTGGCCACCAGGCTTGGGCGGCTCGCCGCGGCATGTATTGATGGCGCCGTGACCGCGGTGGAAGTCCGTTTCGCCGGTGAAGGCGACGACCTGCTGCGACCGCTCGCCGCCGGTGCGATCATCGGGCTGCTGGAGCGCGCCACCGGCGGCGTCGCGGTGAACGCGGTCAACGCACTGCACCTCGCCAAGCAGCGCGGCATTCAGGTCAACCGGACCCGGCTCGACACTGCCGGAGACTACGCCGATCTGGTCGAGTTGAGGCTCGCCGCAGGTGGGAAGACGATGCGCGTGGCCGGCGCGCTCCTCGCCGAAGGCCATCCCCGCATTGTGCGGATCGATGACTTCGAAGTCGGCATCATCCCCCGCGGGCTCCTGCTGGTGCTGCGCAACCGTGACGTTCCGGGTGTCATCGGCCGAGTCGGCACCATGCTCGGCACGGCCGGGGTGAACATCGCCGAGTATCACCAGGCGCGGCTCGCGGCCGGGGGTGAGGCCCTGGCGGCGATCAGTGTCGACAACCGGCTGGACGCTGCGGCTCTCGCGGTGCTGCGGTCGTTGCCCGAGATCCGGTCGGTGGCGCAGGTGGACCTCGACGGCCCGCCTCCGACAATCGATAATTCCTGACGCTCCGGCCAGTGATGGGGCGTCCGCCCACTCGGCCGGGCAACTTCACCTGAGGTATCACGATGCCGCGACTGCTCCTGCGCACTTCCGCACTTGTTTCGCTCAGCCTCCTGGTCGCTTGCGGCGGCTCGGAGCGATCCGGCGGTGCGCCGATCACTGTCGTCTATGGCGGCGTCTTCATGGGCAATGACGGGACCGAAGGTGGCAACCTCTCCCTCACGCTGCGGCCCGAAGATGGCACCGGTAGCGGCACCTTCGTGGTCAACGGCGCGGTCAAGTCGTTCACCGCGATCAGCTTCGATTCGCTCAATCAGGATAGCGTGTCCGCCACGGGCGCCGGCTACGCCTTCAGTGGCACGGCCGCGGACACGCTGATCTCGGGGAGCTACACCTCTGCCACCGGGGGCGGGCTCTTCGTCGCCGCATTGAGGCCGACAACCGGATCGCTGATCAGCTACTGCGGCACCCACATCGGCTCCCGCCGGGGGGTGCCGATCGCCGGGGGCTTCGGGTTCGTGCAGAGCGGCAGCAATCGCTACGGAGTCTTCAGCTCGGTGCTCAGCCTGCCATTCCGCGGGTACCTCAGATCGCTGGGCGGGAACGCGGTCGAGCTGGACACGCTCAACGGCACCGGCGCGGTGGCGGTGGCAGGCACGGGGTTCACCGGGAGTTACGCCACCGTCGCCGGTGATACCGGCAACGTCGAAGGCGCCACCTGTCGCAGCAGCGTGACCTCGCCCATCCTCACGATCTACCAGGGGGTGCTCGGCAGCTTCGACGGCGGCGAGAGTGGGTCGTTCTCGTTCAGTCTTTCCTCCACCGGACTCGGCAGCAGCGGGAGTTACCGGATCGGGGCCGTGGCCACGTCCTTTCTTGCCGTGGTCTCTGGCGTGGGCAACAAGTTCGCAGCATTTGACTCGACCCTCCAATTCATCGGCGCGCTCGACACCACGACGACCAGCGGGAGGTACGCGAGGACCGGCGCGGTCGCCGGGAGGGTCGCCGGCATCATACAGCTCTCTGGAGATTCACTGTCCTTGTACTGCGGTATCAACACCAACAACGGGGTCGATGGCGTCTTCGCGTTCGTGCAGCGTGACAGCACATCGATCTACGGGCTGTACACCGGAGGAACCGATTCCACCTTCCAAGGCGATGTCACCGGCTTCGCGGGCAATGGCGGCGCCGTCATGCAGGGACAGGCCGGGATGGCAACCGTGCTGCCAAGCGGCGGTGGTTTCGGTGGCTTCCATCCCGGGGGCAATCTGGCCGGCGCGCTCTGCCCCTGAGTGGACATGCGCCAGGCCACGGCTTGCCTCCTCGCCCTGCTGCTGCTGGCATGCGCGACCAGCGCACCGCCTGATTCCCTCGGCGAACTCCGCATCGGCATGGCGGCCAGCGGGGTCGCGGCGCTGGTGGCGCCGACTCCAGCTCCGGCCGCGCAACTCGCGCTGGGGCAGGCGCTCTTCTTCGACAAGGAATTGAGCGGCAACCGGGACATCGGGTGCAGTACCTGCCACAATCCGGTCTACCACACCTCCGACTTGCTGCAGCTCTCCATTGGTACCGGTGGAACTCGACCGGGAGGATCGCGTCAGCTCGGGGCAACCGGCCGGTTCACTCAGCGCCACGCCCCTGAGCTCTTTGATCGCGGCGATCCATCGTGGACCACGCTGTTCTGGGATGGCCGGGTGGAGCGGCAGGGCAACGGGTTCTCGACTCCCGCCGGCGCCACGCTCCCGTCGGGCCTCACCTCGCCGCTTGCCGCGCAGGCCCTCTTTCCCGTGTTGGGTCGAGCGGAGATGCGTGGTCATGCGGGAGATCGTGATCGTTTCGGCTCGCTCAACGAGCTCGCTGCCTTGCCTGACAGCGCCACCACCCAGGTGTGGGACGCCCTGGTCGTGCGATTGCGGGCCTTCCCTGCCTACGATTCGCTCTTCGCCGCTGCCTATCCCGATGCGTCGGGTGCTCCCGTCACGATCGCGAATGCCGCCGAAGCAATCGCCGCGTTCATCAGTGAACGCTGGAGCACGCAGGGCGACACGCCGCTGGACCGATTTCTCCTGGGTGACGACTCGGCCCTTTCCGAACCGGCCCGGCGTGGGGCGACGCTCTTCTTCGGCAGGGCAGGCTGTGCCGCCTGTCATCGCGGCCCGCTGCTGACCGATCAGCGGTTTCATAACGTCGGCATTCCGCCGCTCGGCCCGGGGACGAATGCCGGGCTGCCCGATCCGGGGCGGGGCGCGGTGACGGCTGCGCCCGCGGATCACTACAGCTTCCGCACCCCACCGCTCCGGAACGTGGACCTGACCGCGCCATATTTTCACAACGGTGCGTATCGAAACCTGGGTGACGCTGTGCGTCACTATCGCGACGTGCCGGCCGCCCTGACGGCGTTTCGGCCGACACTCGTCGATGCCCGACTCCAGCCCTCCCTCCGGCTCGACCCGCCCACGGTTGCCGCAGTCCTGGCGACGCTCGATCCGCTGGTCCGGGCCCCGCGACACCTGAGCGATGCTGACATCGCTGACGTGCTGGCCTTTCTCCGCGCGCTGACCAGTCCGCGCTCCGGGATTCTCCTCAACGATATTCCGGCCACCGTTCCCAGCGGCCTGCCGGTGTTCGACGACTAGCGCCCTTCCGGTCGACGCCCGGTTGACATTCGTTCGCGGGGCGCAACCTTTACGCCGACTCCATCGTCCTGTTGCGCCTCTCCCACCAGGCCAAGGTCCAATGCTCTTCGCGCTTCTGGTCGTGCTCCAGCAGCAGCCCGCCGCTCCGGCGGCGCCTCCGTCCCCGATTGCCCGTGTGGTGATCTCCCCACAGGTCCGGACCCTGACTGCGGGTGACACGCTGCGGCTCACGGCTCAGCCACTCAACTCCGCCGGCCAGCCGGTGCCCAACGCGACGGTGCGCTTCGTCGGATCCGGCGGGCGATTCGAAGGGCGAGTGGATACCACCGGCCTCGTCACCGCGGGCTCCACCGGCACCCTGGGGGTGAGTGCGATTGCCGCTGTGGCAGGTACCCGGCCGGTCATCGAGCGGGTCGAGATCCGGATGCTGCCCGGGCCGGCCACCACGCTGGTGATCGCGCCGGAGCGATCCCGCCTGGTCCCGGGCCAGCGAGTCCTGCTCGAGGCGCACGCCTTCTCCGCCTCCGGTGATGCCCGGGCCGATGTGCCGCGCTGGCGCAGTTCGGCGACCCGCGTGGCCACCGTCACCCAGGACGGTCTCGTCACCGCTGTGAGCGCCGGTCGAGCGACGATCTCCGCCCGGGTGGATGGCGCGGAGAAGGCCACGATCGTCGATGTGCTGGCGACATCGATTGCCTCGATCGAGCTGCAGCCCGCCAGCGCCACGGCGCGTCAAGGCGACGTTGTCCGCTTCAAGGTCATCGCGCGCGACCGGACCGGCCGCCCGATCGAGGGGCTCACGCCCTCCTGGACCTACTCCCCCGGCAAGGGCGCCATCGACGCTGACGGCGCCTTTGTTGGCTACGAGGCGGGCAAGTACATCGTGAACGCGACCCTCGGCGCCCGCAGCGCCCAGGCCGTCGTCACCCTGTCGTGGAGGGATGTCCGCCGCCCCGCCACCATCGTGGGGCGTGTCGCCCGTTCGCTCTTCACGACCGAGGAAGTCTGGCTCCACCCCAACGGCAAGGTCGCCTACCTCGGCACCGGCGGCGGTGGGGATCGGATGTATGCCATCGATATCACCGATCCTGCCAATCCGGTCGTGGCCGACTCGCTGGTGGCCAATACCCGCCGGATCAATGACATCATGACCACGCCCGACGGAAAGTTCCTGGTGCACACCCGCGAGGGGGCGGCGGACCGCAAGAACGGAATCGTGCTCGCCTCGCTGGAGGATCCGCTCCACCCCAGGGTGATCTCCGAGTTCACCGAGGGCGTCACCGGCGGAGTGCATTCGTCGTTCATCTACCAGCAGCCGAAGCACGGGACACACATCTACCTGACCAACGACGGTACCGGGTTCATGCACGTGCTGGACATCAATGACCCCTACCACCCCAAGGAAGTCGCCCGGTGGAGCACCCGTCCCGACCAGATCGGCAATTCGCTGCACGATATCGACGTGCAGGACGGGCTGGCCTACCTGAGTTACTGGAACGAAGGCCTGGTGATTGTCGACGTGGGCAACGGCATCAAGGGGGGGAGTCCGGCGAATCCCCAGTTCGTGTCGCAGTACAAGTACGATCTCAATACCCTCTACCGCGATGTCGAGGCGACTGCCGGGCCCGGTTTCATCCGTGGGACGCATACCGCGTGGCGTCACGACAAGTATGTCTTCATCGCCGACGAAGTCTTCCCCGCCGCGGCGGTCAAGGGTGGCAAGGATGCGTCGGCCTTCCGGGCCTACGGCCGGCTGCAGGTCGTGGATGTGAGCGATATCGCCAACCCGAAGCCGGTGGCCTGGTATGAGCCGGAATACGGCGGGGTGCATAACGTCTGGGTCGCCGGTGACACGCTCTACATGGGGGCCTACAACGCCGGCTTCCGCGCCTTCGATATTTCTGGGGAACTGCGGGGCGACCTTCGGGCCCAGGGCCGCGAGATGGTGCACGTCAACACCGCCGACATGGGTGGCAAGGTGCAGAACAGCGCGATGACCTGGGGGGTGGTGGTGAAGGACGGGCTGGCCTACGTCAACGACGACAACAACGGACTCTGGATCATCCGTATGGAGCCACGCCGGGAGAACTTGACGCCGTAGCCTTGGGGGAGGCGGTTGGGCGGTCAGGCGGTCAGGCGGTCAGGCGGTCGGCATCGATTGGGTCCGCCTGCCTGCCCGTCCTTTACCGTTCGGTCACCGACGTAGGTACTGACTCAATGAGAATTTCGGCCGCCAGCGCCTCGGCCAGTGGCTGGCCTGCCTCGAGCTTCCGATCGAAGCCCTCCAGCGCTTCTTCCGCGGCCCAGTAGAGCAGGCGGCAGGCTGTCAGGTCCGCCGGATGATCGTCGCCCAGTTCGTGGGCGGTTTCGCACATCGCTTCCTGCTCGATCAACAGGCGGGCGATCAGCGCCAGGTCGCGGCAGCGCGCTTCGGCGATCAGTGTCTCGCGGAATCCCGCGGTTCCCTTGGGGCGGGAGACGGTCAGGTCGCGCAGCGCCGCCTGTTGCAGCAGCGCGAGCATGGTGAACCGGCGGCCCTGCGCCCGACGGACTTCATCGCGCTGGATGCTGAGCGCGGCATGAAGGGTCTCCTGCAGGCCTGGCTGCTCGGCGATCTCCAGCGGGACCTGTTGCCAGAGCCCGGGGACGGGCCGGAAGAGCTGACCCCGAACCATTTCCTGGACCGCGAACACGGTATCACTCGTCATCGTGGCATAGCGCCAACAGGCCCGGCCCAGGGAGCCTTCCCGGGCCCAGAGGGTGCGCAGGTATTCGTGCCGCTGCTGGTCGTTCGGGACGACGGGCTTCATGCGGGGACATCCCCGGTCTGGGAGTGGACGCTGGCTACTGGCTGGCGGACCATGCGTGCCTTCAACTCCCCCTCAACAAAGCAGCAAGTGTGCCGTGGCCGAGTCCGCAGGTGTGGTATGTCTAAGATCATGATCTACAAGCGCTTGGCGAGTAGCACATGGCCTGGGGTCTCAGCGCGCGGCGCCCTGGCGGCCTGACCCCGCCGCATTTCAAGGAGAAAAGCGTGACCACGAGCCTGACCGCAGCGATCACCAGTCGACCCGACCTCGCCACGGTCCGGGCACAGTTTCCCGCGCTGCATCGCCGGCATGCCGGCCACCCCGTGGCCTACTTCGACGGACCAGGCGGCACGCAGGTCCCGCAGTCCGTCGCTGACGCCATGGTCGACTATCTGCTGCACCACAATGCCAACACCCACTGGGCCTACCCCACCAGCGAGGAAACCGACAGCGCCATCGCCTCCGCGCGACAGGCCCTCGCCGACTTTCTCGGGGCCGAGCCGGATGAAATCGCCTTCGGGGCGAACATGACGACC
>JANOFA010000781.1:0-1990 GCA_031413355.1 Gemmatimonadota bacterium
TCGACGCAGCCGTCCTTGCTCCCATGGGCTATGTCGCGCAAGGCCCGTTCGTCACCCAGCCGGACCGCGCGGAACAGAGCAATCGCCCCTCCCTGCAGAGTCGCCTCCGGCTGCGTTGGGGTGACGGGGCGACGGCGGGACAGGTGAGTGTCGGTGGTCATATGGGGTGGCTCTCGACGACCGGTGATTCGCTCCTGCTCTCCCGTGGCGCCGCTGCGCTGCTCCAGCTCCCGGTGGGGCGGAGGGTGGAATTGCGCGGCGAAGTGTTCACTGGTCAGGCGCTCGCCGGCCTGGGTGGCGGAGGCATCGGGCAGAACCTGGGGCCCAACGACGATCCGGTGCGCACCCAGGGTGGGTGGGGCCAACTCCTGCTCCGGCCAGCCAGCGGATGGGAGCTCGGCGCGAGCTACGGGATCGACGATCCGAAGGATGCCGACCTCGATGTCCTCACCCAGCGACTCCGCAATGAGACGATCGGCGGCCACCTGCACTGGCGGCCGGCACCGCTGGTGCTTGGTCTCGAGTACCGGGCCATCCGGACGACCTACGGTCCCGGTATCGGCAGGATCACGGCGCACCACGTCAATCTGGCGGTCGGCGCGGAGTTCTGAGAGGCAGCTATCAGCCAGCAGCGATCAGCCATCAGCCATCAGCCGTTGGCCGTTAGCCGTTAGCCGTCAGCCATCGACGAATGGCAGGGTTGGCACAGGGGAAGGGCAACTCATTCGCCACCGGCCCGCACCGCGGCCCGGTGATAGGCATACGCCACCGCCAGCGAGACCAGCCCGAGGATGAGCGCCGAGCCCACCCGATAGAACGCGCTGAGTGTGGACAGGTCGATGAAGATGACCTTGAGCAAGGCCAGCGCCGCCACGGCGAATCCCGCCAGCCGGAGCGCGCGGACCTGGCGACGGAACCCGCCCGCAAAGCACGCTCCCGCAAAACAGATCCACCAGGCGCTCACGGCGAGCCCGCCCGCGAGACTGGCTGTCGCCGGCGGCAGGTCGCTGAGCCGGAAGCCGCGCACCAGCTCACCGGTGATCCCGAAGAGCAGCAGGATGCCGGCGACGATCCAGAGCGCCGGCCGTAGCTCCTTCCCGTGCGCCCGCGGGTCGCTGGGGAGTTTCAGCAACCCTGTCGCCAGGATGGCGGCGGTGACGATGCAGCCCCACAGCGCCAGCGCCCAGAGGCCGGTAAAGGCGGGTTCCGTCATCGGTCGGTCGGGGAAATCCCATTGCAGCAGGTGAGTGACGGCCACGGCATACGTTCCGAGCGCATACCACCGTCCATCCTCCCGTGCCCGCAGGTGATCGATCGCGGCCCAGAGGAGGACCAGCAGCAGCAGCACGAGCACGCCGCCGGCAGTGTTCCATTCGGCCAGCACCGCCGTGGCGAGAGTGACGACCCCGACCACCGCGAACGGCCGGTGCCGGGTGCCGAAGCCCAGCGCGAGATAGGGCAGCGCGACCAGCAGCGGCACCAGCCCGTCATGCGCGGCGAAGGTGACGGGCCAGACAGGATAGAGTGCGTAGCCGACCAGGATCGGCGAGAGATAGAAGTAGCAGGATTCGATCAGCGAGGTCTGGTCGTGGTCACCCTCCGGCGCATCGGGCAGACAGTGGAGGACGTCAGCGCCCGCCACCAGACCGGGGCGGTGAGTACCACGGCGCCAAGCAGCCCCGGCCAGCCACCGAGACCGGCATCCTGCGCGATCCAGAGCACCGTCCAGCCACCGGCAAAGGCGAGGAACCGCGTCTCGCGCCAGCGCTCACGCAGGCTCACCAGCAGGGCGGCAGCGCCGCCCAGCACCCCGTAGAGCCCCAACATGCCGGGTGGGGCGGAGCGAAAGACACTCGAGCCGGCATGCCCGAAGAACGCCAGTGTGACCACGAACGTCGCGACGCGCCATCGGCGCTGCGCCGCCACGAGACCCAGCGTCGCCGCCATGGCACCGAGATACAGCAGCAGCAGACTGGGCGAGGCGGAGGAG
>JANOFA010000782.1:0-4155 GCA_031413355.1 Gemmatimonadota bacterium
TGTTTCGCGGGGCCGGATTCCCGAGCTGGCCAAGCGGGATTGAAGCTGTCACGGTGCCCGCATGTTCCGCAAAATTCTACTGTTAGTGCTGGCCGGATTGTTCAGTTGCATGGTGACGGCAAGAACCGACGGCGCAAGGATGGCTTCCCCGTCCTCAAGAGTGCCCACGAGTTTGAAACCCGTTTTAATGGAGTAAAAGAGGGACCTCGGAAGGCGCCTGTAGATATTCTGCGAGTACTCAAGCCTTACAAGGGAGGGAACGACCTTCTCTGGATGCTCGATGTCCTGTCCAATGAGGACAAGCATCATGTGCTCATCCCCGTCGCCCACGCCCTTGCCGGCCTGCACACCGAAATCTTTGGCGGCCCCACGGTCATGCGCTTCGATGTGATGAAGGGTCGCCCCGCTGCCATTATGGAGGATGGCGCAGAGATCGCCAGCGTGCATTTCCAATGGCTGACGAATGTGCACGTACAACCACATTTCACCTTTGCGGTAGCGTTCGGCGAAATTGATGGAGTCGAGTGTCAGCCGATTGTTCCCACGCTCCACCAAATTGCGGGCATGGTCGATTGCGTCGTTGAGTCGTTCGCTGGCCCCGGGCTCCTCACCTGACACTTCATCCCGGGTCATAAATAGCCCCCGGGCATAGGTGCGTCAAGTATGTTATTACCCGGTAGGCGGTAGGCGAGGCCGCGACGGGCGCAAAAGAGGACGCACCCAGAGCCGGACGATCGATATTCGCCCATCGCCTAGCGCCTATCGCCACTGTGGTTCGATTCGAACATCGCCCGTCACCCCCGCCTATCGCCTCTTTCCTCCAGCCCTTACTTTCCCTCAAATCAGCACGCCTGGAGGATGCAATGGCCGGCCACAGCAAGTGGAAGCAGATCAAGCACAAGAAGGCGGTCACGGACGCCCGGCGCGGCGCGTCGTGGACCAAGGTGATTCGGGAAATCACGGTCGCCGCCAAGGCGGGCGGGGGCGACCCTGGCGGCAACCCCCGCCTGCGGACCGCCATCGAGGCCGCGAAGGCCGTAAACATGCCGGCCGACAATATCGACCGGGCGGTCAAGAAGGGTACCGGCGAGCTGGAAGGCGCGGTCTACGAGGAAGTGGTCTACGAGGGCTACGGGCCCGGCGGCGCCGCGGTGATCATCGAGGCCAGCACCGATAACGCGACCCGGACGGTGGCCGACGTCCGCCACGCTTTCAGCCGGAATACCGGCAACATGGGTGCGACCAACTCGGTGGCGTGGATGTTCGACCGGAAGGGCCAGATCGTGCTCGACGCGACACGATATCCCGAGGACTCCACCCTGGAGGCGGCGCTCGAGTCCGGCGCCGACGACTTTCAGAAGGACGGCGATCTCTACATCATCTCGACCACCCCGCCGACCTTTCATGCGGTGCAGGATGCGCTGCGGGCCCGCAAATTCGAGATCGAATCCGCCGAGCTTGCCATGGTGCCGCGCACCACGGTGAAGATCGAGGGCAAGCAGGCCGAGCAGATGATCAAGCTGATGGAAGCGCTGGAAGAGCTGGACGACGTGTCCAAGGTGTTCTCCAACTTCGATATCGACGCCGCTCACCTGGCCGAGGCCTCGCACTGACCGAGTCGCCCCGATGAAGGTGCTCGGGATCGACCCGGGTACCGCCGCCACCGGCTTCGGCGTGGTGGAGACCGGGGTCCGGGGCCAGTTACGCCTCGTGGAGTGTGGTGTCATCCGGCCGACGCCGGGCACACCACTCGCCCAGCGGCTCGGAGAGATCCATGCCGGACTCACCGAACTGCTCGCGCGCCACCGGCCGGATGTGCTCGCCGTCGAGGAAGCATTCTATGCCAGAAATGTCCGCACCACACTCGTGCTCGGCCATGCGCGGGGGGTGATCCTGCTCGCGGGAGCCCAGGCGGGCGTGATGATCGCCGAGTACGCCCCGGCGACGATCAAGCAGGCGGTGACGGGCAAGGGCGCCGCGCTCAAGCCTCAGGTGGGGTACATGGTCGCCCAACTGCTCCGCCTCACAGTGGCGCCCTCACCGGCGGATGCGGCGGATGGCGTCGCCGTGGCGCTGACCCACTTTCTCAAGCGGTCGGTCGTCCGCCGGGCCGCCCTGCTGCCGAGTCGCCGGGTGATCAAGCGATGATCGCGTTCGTGAGCGGGACGCTGCGCGAGCGGCACGGCGACAGTGTGCTGATCGAGACCGCGGGTGGGGTGGGCTATGCGGTGACCCTGTCGCTGGGGGTCCTCGAACGGCTCCCCGCCACCGGCAGCAAGCTCAGCCTCTACACCGAACTGGTGATTCGCGAAGACAGCTGGTCGCTCTACGGCTTCGATCAGGTCACTGAGCGGGCCATCTTTCGCCAGCTCCTCGGCGCAAGCGGCTTCGGGCCCAAGCTCGCGCTGGCGCTGCTCTCGACGCTCGGTCCGGCCCGCGCGGTCCGGAGCATCGTGCAGCGGGACATCGCCACACTGGCGACGGTCCCTGGCATCGGACGCAAGAAGGCGGAGAAGCTGATCGTCGAGCTGACCGACCGCTTTGGCGACATTCCGGTCGACCTGCCCGCCGCGATACCCCGCCCGGGCGAAGAAGCGACCCAGGCGCTCATCCGGCTGGGCTACCCGGCGCCGGCGGCGGAAGAAGCGGTGCGCGCCACCCTCGCCGCTGGTGTCACCGACACGGCGCGACTGATCCGCGACGCGCTGCAGCGACTGGCCACACGAGCCTAGCGCCGCCGCGAACGAGAGACCGACAATGCGCGCGACACACCGCGCGCCATCATCCGGGGCACCGCCGCGCGGCGCCTCACCGAGGAGTGTTATGACCGTCCCAGCCACGACCGCCGAATGGATCTGCACCCGCTGCGGCAGTACCAACCGCCGGCTGGTGGCCAGCGGCACCGCGCATGTCACCGATCGCTGCAACCACTGCCGGGCGCAGCATGTGGTGGAGCCCGGGCTGCGGCCGGTGCGGTGGGAGGCCCGGCTCAAGGGCTGACGCCTCCCATGTCCCGCCTCCAGATCACCACCCCCGATGAGCTGCCGGAAGAAACCGGCGCCGAGGCGGCCCTGCGCCCGGGGCGGCTGGAGGAGTTCGTGGGTCAGGACCAGGTGAAGGCATCCCTCCGCATTGCGATCGACGCCGCCAAGGGGCGCGGCGACTCGCTCGACCACCTGCTGTTCTTTGGCCCGCCGGGCCTCGGCAAGACCACGCTCGCCACGCTGCTGGCCCGGGAGATGGGCGTCCAGCTCCGCACCAGTTCGGGGCCGGTGCTGGAGAAGCCCGGCGATCTCGTGAGCCTGCTGACCTCGCTGCAGGCCGGCGACATCCTCTTCATCGACGAGATCCACCGGCTCCGCCCCATCCTCGAGGAATTCCTTTATCCGGCAATGGAGGACTTCCGGGTCGACGTGCGGATCGCCGACGGACCGAACGCGCAGACCATCCCGATGGTCATCGAACGCTTCACCCTGATCGGTGCCACTACCCGCTTCGGGCTGCTGACCCCGCCGATGCGGGCCCGGTTCGGGATGGTGGAACGACTGCACTTCTATCCGCCGGAAGACCTCGAGATCATCGTCGCGCGCTCCGCGACCATTCTCGGCGTGCCGGCCGATGCGGAAGGGACGCGGGAGATCGCCAAACGGAGCCGCGGCACTCCCCGGGTGGCCAATCGGCTGCTGCGCCGGGTGCGCGACTACGCCCAGGTGCGCGCCGATGGACGGATCACCGGCCCCGTCGCCCGCGAGGCGCTGGCGCGGCTCAACGTCGATGAATTCGGCCTCGACGACATGGACGCCCGGATCCTCAAGACGATCATCGAGAAGTTTGGCGGCGGGCCCGTCGGCCTGAACACGGTGGCGATCGCCGTGAGCGAAGACAGCGACACTGTCGAAGAGGTGTACGAGCCCTACCTGATCCAGCAGGGCTATCTCGAACGCACCCCGCGCGGCCGGATGGCGACCCCGCTGGCCTATCAGCGCTTTGGCTTGACGCCCCCGCCGGGCGCGCAGGCCTCGATTTTCGGCTAGGCACGGCGGCAAGGAAGCTGTCCTCCAGCCGCTTCCCCAATCGCCCAACCGCCCAACCGCCTAACCGCCTAACCGCCCAACCGCCCAACCGCCCAACCGCCCAACCGCCTAATCGCCTAAC
>JANOFA010000783.1:0-7214 GCA_031413355.1 Gemmatimonadota bacterium
CCCGCTCGTGATAGGCGTTCCGGGGCAGGCGGCCGCCCAGATTGACGCACCGGTCTCGCTCCGGGATCTGGCCCATACCATTGTGGCACTCGCTGGCGGTGAAGGCGGGCCGGCCTTGCCGGGCAACTCCCTGTTCGAGGCCGGAGCCCGAAGTGGCGAGCCGATCTATGCGGAGCTCGACTTCGTGCCGCAGTTCAGGAAAAAGAAAGGTCCCATCGCCCGCGGTCCGATGTGGGCGGTGCAGGCCGAGGGGCACCGCCTCATTCGGGCCGGTGATCAGTCGGAGCAGCTGTTCGACGTCGCGCAGGATGCCGCCGAAGTGAACAGTCTTGATACCGTGCCGGCCTGGACGGCGATCCGTCGCACCCTGCAGGCTCGCCTCGATTCTGTCGCCCACCCGGGTGACATCCGCAATTCAGGCATGCGTCCCATCCGGGGAGGGAAGCCGTGAGCGGTGCTCAGCCATCCACGCTCAGACTGAGCGTCATCATTCCGGTCTACAACGAAGCCGGAACCGTCGCGGACCTCGTCCGCCGGGTCCGGGCTGTCCCGCTCACCGTGGAGATCGTGACCGTCAACGACGCCTCCCAGGACGGCAGCCGGGAGATCCTCGACCAGTTGCACGCCGAAGGCCTGGTGGACGTGGTGCGGCACCACGAGATCAACCGGGGCAAGGGCGCGGCGCTCCGCACCGGGATCGCCGCGGCCACGGGCGACGTCATCGTGGTGCAGGATGCCGATCTGGAGTACGATCCGGCCGAACTGCCGCGCCTCATGCGGCCGATCGCCGATGGCCGGGCGGACGCGGTCTTCGGCTCGCGCTTCAGTGGCGCGGAGCATCGGGTGCTCTACTTCTGGCACTCGGTGGGAAATCAGTTCCTCACCCTCATGTCCAACGTCTTTACCGATCTGAACCTGACGGACATGGAAACCTGCTACAAGATGATCCGCGCGCCGCTGCTCAAGTCGATGATCCTGACGAGCGACCGCTTCGGCTTTGAGCCGGAGGTGACCGCCCGGCTGGCCCAGGCCAAGGCCCGCATCTGGGAGATGCCCATCTCCTACGCCGGCCGCACCTACGCCGAGGGAAAGAAGATCGGCTGGAAGGACGGCGTCGCCGCCATCATCCACATCATCCGGTTCAATCTCTTTCCTCCGTCAGGCCCGGCGCCCGCCTCGGAGAAATCCCCATGAGTGGTGCGACGACGGTGACCGTTTCGCCGGACGCCCTGGTCCGCCTGGAGGCCATCGCCCTCGAAGCGGGCCGGGCGACGATAGTGCACTACCAGACCGACCTGGTGGTGCAGCAGAAGGGCGACAAGGGACCGGTGACTGCCGCCGATCGGGCTGCGCATGAGATCATCGTGGCGGCCCTCGCGGCGTGGGATCCCGCCATCCCGATCATCTCGGAGGAGGGGGAGATTCCCGGGCCAGCGCTGCGGGCGGCCTGGTCACGTTTCTGGCTGGTCGATCCGCTCGACGGAACCAAGGAGTTTATCCAGCGGAACGGGGAGTTCACCGTCAATATCGCCCTCATCGATGGCGGGGTCCCGGTGCTCGGCGTGATCTACGCGCCTGCCCTCGACCTTTTGTACTACGCCGGTGCCGGCCTGGGGTCATGGAAGCGCCTCGCCGGGGGGGCACCGACCCGGATCCACTCCCGCCCGCCACTGCCGGGTCACGCTGTGCGCGTGGCCGAGAGCCGGTCGCACCCGTCGAAGGAGCTTGAGGCGTACCTGAGCACCCTCACCGTCGCTGAGCGGGTCCCCGCCGGCAGTTCGCTCAAGTTCTGCTGGGTGGCGGAGGGGAAGGCGGACATTTACCCGCGGCTGGGCCCGACCATGGAGTGGGATGTCGCCGCCGGCGATTGCATCTTCCGGAATTCAGGGGAAAAGGGCCCGCGGCGCTCGGAGCTGGTGTACAACCAGCCGGAGCTCAAGAACAACGGTTTCGTGATCGGGCGGGCGGATAGCGAGCTCGAGACCGGCAGCGGGGAGGGGAGAGTGCTCTGGTTCACCGGTCTGTCGGGCTCCGGCAAGAGTACCATCGCGCGCGAGGTCGTGGCGCTGCTGGAAGCGCGGGGTGAAAAGGTGGAGTACCTCGATGGCGACGCGATCCGCGACATCTTCCCCGCCACCGGATTCACCCGGCCGGAGCGTGATGCCCATATCCGCCGGGTGGGCTGGGTCGCCAGCCGACTGGAGCGGCATGGTGTCACCGTGGTGGCCAGCCTGGTGTCGCCCTACGCCGATTCACGTGCCTTTGTGCGTGGTCTGTGCCGGAATTTTGTCGAGATCTGGGTCTCGACCAGTTTCGACGAGTGCGCCAGGCGGGATATCAAGGGGCTCTATGCCCGGGCACTCCGTGGGGAGATCAAGCACTTCACCGGGCTCGACGATCCGTATGAAGCACCCGTGGCGCCAGAACTTGCCATCGACACCACGAACATTGCAGTGGATGATGCGGTGAGTCGTGTGCTGGCATTCGTCGACGGGGCGGGGCAGGCGGTCTAGGCGGGCGGCGTAGACCTTTCGGCGGATCGCGGCCTTATTCGTGCAGACTGGCGCACAAGTGCCGGTTGGACTGAAGGACCATTTCCAGGGGACTGACGATGGACCATCTCGAAGAGCTGGAATACAAGAGCGTCCACATTTTCCGTGAAGCCTACGCCAACTTCAAGAGCCTCTGCATGCTCTGGTCGATCGGCAAGGACAGCACGGTCCTGCTGTGGCTGGCGCGAAAGGCGTTCTTTGGCCACGTGCCCTTTCCCCTGGTCCACATTGACACCTCCTTCAAGATTCCGGAGATGATCCGCTACCGGGACCGGCTGGCGGCCGAGTGGAACCTCAATCTCATCTACGGCCAGCATGCGCAGGCGCTGCAGGACAAACGCACCTTTCCCGACGGCGCGGTCGATCGCATCACCTGCTGCAGTCTGCTCAAGACTGAGGCCCTCAAGAAGACGCTGTCCGGCGAGTGGCCCCGCTACAAGTTCAACCACGCCAAGAAGGCCTATGAGGTGGATCGCAACACCGAGCCCTACACCGGCGTGATCGTGGGCGCGCGGGCGGACGAGGAAGGCAGCCGTTCCAAGGAGCGCTACTTCTCGCCCCGCAACCAGCAGAGCACCTGGGACGTCGGCGACCAGCCGCCGGAATTCTGGAATCAGTACAAGACCGAATTCGCCCCGGGCACACATCTCCGGATTCATCCGCTGCTGGACTGGACCGAGCTGAACATCTGGGAGTACATCCAGCGGGAAGACATCCCCACCGTTTCCCTGTATTACGATCAGGGTGATGGCATCCGCTACCGCTCGCTCGGCTGCGGCCCCTGCACCCAGTCGGTCAAGTCCACCTCGCGTAACGTCGAGTAAATCATCACAGAACTGAAGACCGTCAAGTTCGCCAACATCGCCGAGCGCTCGGGGCGGGCGCAGGACAAGGATGACGGCGGCGGGCTGGAGACGCTGCGGCGCGACGGGTACATGTAGAAGTCAGCTGGCGGCAGCAACAGCAAACCCTCCCCAGGTCGGGGAGGGTTTCTTGTGTCGAGGGGTAGACGCCGCGACAGCTCCTAGTGCCGCTCTCCCTCGGCGGCCAGCAGCGACTCGAAATCCAGTCGGTCGTACCCACCGGAAAAGAGCACCAGCAGCCGTTCGCGCAGCAGCGGGCTGTTCCGGGCGCGCACAAAGATGTTGTCCGCCTCCTTCTTTTCCAGGATCGTGTACCAGTTGTAGATCATTTTGAAGATCCGGCTCATCGGCAGCCGAATCCGGGCTTCATAGTGCTCCAGCCGGGCCGCGCTGTAGTCCCTGTGGGTCGCGCAGTCGATGATCGCCTCGGCGGCGTAGACGCCGCTTCGCATGGCCAGGGTCACGCCGGAGGAGAAGATCGGGTCGATGAACATCGAGGCATCGCCGACCAGCACGAAGCCGTTCCCCACGAAGCAGTCGTTCAGGTACGAGATATTCGAGATGGTCTGGACCTCCATCGCCGGCTGGGCGCCAGTGAGCCACTCCCGCACCCGTGGGCACGACTGAATGGCATCGTCAAAGCGCGTCTGGGGGTTGCCCCGTTTCGCGCTGTCGAACCTGGCGTCCAGGACGACGCCGACGCTGACGGTGTCGCCGCGCAGCGGGATGTACCACGCCCAGCCGCCGTCGATCGCATAGACATGTGTCGCGCTCGCATTCTCGATCTGTGCTTCGCCCTCCGATTTCTCGGAGACGGGACGGAACCCACCGGTGAAATGGGCGTAGTGCGCCACCTTGTTGAGTGTCGGATCCGGGCGGCGCCAGCCGAGCTTGCGGGCCAGCAGGCAGTTCTGCCCGGTAGCGTCCACCACCATGGGGGCGAGGATCGGGTGGGGTTCCTCTCCCGCCGGTCCGGCCAGCACGCCGACGGCGGTATCGCCCTGGAACAGGACGTCGCGCACGACCCAACCCTCCCGGACGGTCGCGCCCCTGTCCCGGGCGTTATGCAGCAGGATCTCGTCGAACCGTGCCCGCTCCACGTGAAAAGTGTAGGGCCGCTGGAAGTACTCGGGGTACTCCGACGTGCGGAACGACAGCTCGTCCGCCTGCCCAGGCAGCCCGAAGGAGATCCCCTGTTTCACGACGAAGCCTTCGGCCTCCACTTCAGCGGTCACCCCCAGCCTGTCAAAGAGGTCCCAGGAGATCGGTAGCAGCGACTCCCCGACGTGGTATCGGGGGAAGTGTTCGCGCTCGAGGACCAGCACCTTCTGGCCTGCGGTGGCGAGCACCGTGGCTGTGCTGGCGCCGGCGGGCCCTCCGCCGACGACGATCACGTCGAACTGCTCGACGGCATCCCCTCCGATTCTGGGGCGGGGGCTGAGCGGTCGAACGGTGAGGCCTCTGGGCGCGATGTGGTCTTCCGGCATGGCGCTCTTGCCCAGGCCCGGTTCGACTGGAGCGGCGGTGTCCCGGAGGACGTCGAGGGAAGAAAGCCCCAATTCCTGGAGGATGCGTTCCTTCAGCGCGATCATGCCGGGATGGGAGAGCAGGCGGGGGTGCGGCGCATTCACCTCGAGCACGCACTGAATCCTTGCCGGGCGCGGGCTGAAGACGACAATGCGGTCCGCGAGGTGGAGCGCTTCCTCCACGTCGTGGGTGACCAGCAGGCAGGTATGGCGGTCCCGTGCGAGGATCTCGATCAGCTCGCTACGCATCCGCATGCGGGTGAGGGCGTCCAGCGCGCCGAAGGGCTCGTCCATCAGCAACACGTCGGGCTTGGCCATCAGGGCGCGCGCTACCTCGACCCGCTGGAGCATGCCGCCCGAGAGCTGGTGTGGCCAGGCGTCCTCAAACCCGCGCAGCCCGACGAAGTCGATATAGTGGGCGAAGCGTTTTGCAATCTCCGCTGCCGGAAGATCGCGGGTGGCAAAATGAAGATTCTGCCGCACGGTCATCCACGGAAAGACCGAGCCGCGCTGCGTGATCAGGATGCCGCGGCGGCTCGGACCCGGGATGGGTGTGCCGTCCAGCAGGACCTCGCCGTGGTCCGGTGTGTCAAATCCGCCCATGATGTTGAGCAGGGTCGACTTACCGCAGCCGGACGGGCCGACCAGGGCGACGAATTCACCCTCGTGGACCGTCAGGCTGACATCGGCGATCGCCAGGAGCGGGCCGGCCTCGCCGGCGAAGCTCTTGGCGATGCCGGTGATCTCGTACTTAGCGCGTGGTGCCATAGCGCCAGCGGACCTCGTCTAGGGTTTCCAGGCGACGCATGATGATGTCGAGGATAAAGCCGATCACGCCGATGATCACCATGCCGGCCACGACCAGATCGTACCGGGTTCCGGCGTTGCGCGAGTCGATGATGAGGTAGCCCAGTCCGGAGTTGATGGCGACCATCTCCGCTGCGACCACGACCAGCCAGGCGATGCCGAGTCCGACCCGCATCCCGGTGATGATGCTCGGCAGGGCGCCCGGGAAGATCACCCGGCGGTAGAGCTCGAGCCCGGACACGCCGAAATTCTTGGCGGCACGGACATACTGCTGCTCGACCAGGTGTACACCCGCGGTTGTCGAGACGACCAGCGGGAAGAACGAGGAAAGGAAGATCAGGAAGATCGGCGAGCTATCTCCCACGCCAAACCAGAGAATGGCCAGCGGAATCCATGCGATCGGCGAGATCGGCCGCAGGAGCTGCACGATGGGGTTCAGGGCGCGGTAGATGCCGGGGTACCATCCCATCAGACTGCCGACGGGGATGCCCAGGAGGAGGGCCAGCCCATAGCCGAGGGTGACGCGATACAGTGACGACGCGACATGCCGGATCAGCGTGCCTTCGCGCACCAGCTCGACCAGGGCAGCGCCCACCTGGCCCGGATTGGGGAAGATGGGGCTGTCGGAGGCGGCGAACCACCAGACCGCCATGAAGAGTGCGACGACCAGGAACGGACCCGCGCGGCGGAGGAACGTCATCGGATGGGAATCTCCACGTTACGGAAGTTCCGCATGAAACTATCGTCGATATAGACGTTGTAGGGGATGGTGTCGGGGAACATTTTCGCCTCGATGGCGAGATGCATCAGGCTGTCGAATTCGGAGCGGATGAGGCGCAGGTCGCCGTACGTCACCCGGTCCGCCGGTCGCTCCATGACCCAGCGGATCAGGTCAAAGGCCTGGTTGAAATACGTCCGTTCCGACGCCACCCGCGCGGCCGCGATCCGATGCTCGGGCGAATTGTCGAGCCACTGGCCGGCCGACATCACGTGATCCACCAGCAGCTGCACCAGTTTGCGGTCGGACTGGATCAGCTCCTCCCGGACGGTGAGCACACAGCAGATGTAGGTGGGCCATTCGTTGCGGGTCATGTAGAGCACCCGGGCGTAGCCGGCCATCTCGGACTTGGCGCCGAACGGCTCGCCGGTCGCGTAGGCATCGACCGCACCAGCGAGCAGGGCGGCCGGCATGTCGGGCGGCGGAATCTCGATCAGGGTCACGTCGCCATCGTGCATGCCGCTCGCCGCCATCATCTTGCGGACGAAGATATGATCCACCGCGAATCGGCTGGGAATGGCGACGCGCTTGCCCTTCAGGTCCGCGAATGACTGGTAGGGCGAATCCTTCCCCACCATGATCACCGCGCCGGAGCGGTGCCCCAGGGCGACCACCTTGACCGGTATGCCCTTGCTGGCGAGGTCCATCGCCATTGGCGCGAGCAGCATCGCGGCCTTCAGTCTTCCGG
>JANOFA010000784.1:0-1255 GCA_031413355.1 Gemmatimonadota bacterium
AGGTCTTCGGCCAGCCGATGGTCTCCCATGAATCCGCCACGCTGTTCGAGCACTGCCTGCGCGCCATCGACAAGGGGCTCACGGCCGGACGGCATGGGCTGCCCCTGATGGGCAGCGGTGACTGGAACGACGGGATGAATCGCGTGGGTCACGGCGGGCAGGGAGAAAGCGTCTGGCTCGGCTGGTTCCTGCATGCCGTCCTGCGGGAGTTCGTGCCGCTGTGCGAGCGGCGGGATCCCGCGCGGGCGACACGCTTCGCCGCAGAAGCCAGCCGCCTGGCCGGGATGCTGGACCGGGCATGGGACGGCGAGTGGTACCTGCGCGGCTACTACGACGACGGCAGTCCGCTCGGCGCAGCGCAGAATGATGAATGCAAGATCGACTCGATCGCCCAGTCGTGGGCGGTGCTCTCGGGCGCGGCGACGCCCGCACGGGCCGATCGCGCGATGGACGCGGTCCGCACTCACCTGGTCCGCCGGGGCCCCCAAGTCGTGCTCGTCCTTACGCCGCCGTTCGATCAGACGGCCCAGGATCCCGGCTATATCAAGGGCTACCCCGCCGGTCTGCGGGAGAATGGCGGCCAGTACACCCATGCCGCGATCTGGACCGTCATGGCGGTCGCGCGGCTGGGTGACGGCGACGAGGCAGTCGAGCTGTTCCACCTGCTCAACCCCGTGAATCACACCCGGACCGCAGCAGACGTTGAACGCTACAAGACCGAACCCTACGTCACCGCCGGCGATGTCTACGCCCACTCCGCCCATGCGGGACGCGGTGGCTGGACCTGGTACACCGGCTCCGCCGGCTGGATGTACCGCGCCGGCCTGGAGAGCATCCTCGGCCTTCGGCGTCACGGGGCGACATTCGAAGTGGACCCCTGCATCCCTTCGTCGTGGCCCGAGTACTCCATCGACTGGCGACATGGGAGCAGTCGCTACCAGATTCGTGTCACCAACCCCGGCCGCACCTGTCGTGGCGTCGTCCTGGCGGAACTGAATGGCCTGCCGGTGGACCCCAGGACCATTCCGCTGCTGGATGACGGGGCGACGCACCAGGTGCGCATTGTGCTCGGTGAACAGATTCCGGCCCGCCGCAATGTGGGCGCACGCCGAGCCCACCCTGCTACCCCGTAGGCGCTGGTACCGCTGTCAGCAGTTCTCGTATTTCCAGTTGCGGTGCTTCCCCTCGCTCAGCCATTCGATCGTCGTGGCGATGCGCCGGGCCCGGGTCTCCGGTCGCTTGGCCTCCGTGACCC
>JANOFA010000785.1:0-1104 GCA_031413355.1 Gemmatimonadota bacterium
GAAGCAGGGCTCCGATATTCGCGTCGGTGGAGAACTGGCCGACCACCGCCAGGTGATGGAGGTACCAGCCGTAGAGCCGTCGGGCGATCTCGAACAGGATCGCGGTGAAGAGCGATCCGGCCAGCGCCGCACGCCGCGGAAGCCGACGCGGGGAGGCGTGGCGGAAGACGAGGTAGAAGAGCCAGACCGCGGAGCCGAAGGCGAGCAGCTCGGTGATCATGTATCCAACTCCGGTGACCAGGAAACCGAGGAGCGGGACCGAGCCGACCAGCGCATGGCCCCGGGCATCGAGCAGGCGAATGCCCGTGGTGAGGACGGCGTTGACCGCCACAAGGATGACGGTCAGGACGACCATCATCGCATCCCGCAGCTTCCCGCCGAGATACCCGAGAACAATCGAGCCGCCCTCCGGCCGGCGCGGCACGTCATACACCAGCCCGAGCGAGGTTCGAATCGAGGCGAAGAGGCGGGTGGCAAACCAGAGGAACAGCGGCGTGGCGTAGAGCGAGACCGTGGCGCGGGCCCGGGTAAACCCGGCAAGCCCCCGCTCGACTGCCGCGAACATGCCGCCGCCTTCGTCGGCCGTGGCCTGCGGGAGAAGCCGCATGAACAGCGCGTGCAGGTCCTCCGATGTGGCGGAAGCGGACAGCCGGGCCAGGTGAGTCAGGCCGACCAGCAGCAGGAGCAGCAGCGGAATAGCGGCCAGCAGGGCATCGAACGTGAGGGCGCTCGCCAGAAACGGCACGTTGTGCCGGTCAGCCTGCGCCAGGGTCCGCCGGAGAAAGGACCCTGAGCCCCGCAGCCGCGCAAGAAGCCCAGCCGCCTTCAGGCGACGGGCTCCTCGTCATCATCGTCGACCGGCGCAGGTGCGCGCCGGCGGGCGCGGGCCTCCGACAGGCGCCGCTCCAGCTCACTCCGGACATCCTCCCGCTTCTCCTCCCGGCCCCGGATTGGGCGGGGGCTCTCGCTCCCGATCCGCTCGGAGAGCTCCTCCACCTTCTCCTCCGCCAGCGCCCGCACCTTCCGCATCCGGCGCTTCAGGGCCCGGCGGGTCTCGTCGCCGCTCTGCGGCGCGAACAGGAGCCCGACCGCCAGCCCGAGGAG
>JANOFA010000786.1:0-4045 GCA_031413355.1 Gemmatimonadota bacterium
TAATTTACCGGTTACATAAATTTTATCTGTGGCGGCGTCGTACGCAATGCCATTCAATACTTCTGCATCCGGGTTTTTATTCTTTGCTTCAACCCGGGCCCGGCGCATCCAGCGCTTCCTGTCGCAGCCGTTCTTTGTCGCCGAGCAGTTTACCGGTTTCGCCGGCAAGCTCGTCAAGCTGGAAGACACCATCTCGAGCTTCGAGCGGGTGCTGTCGGGCGAGTTCGACGACCTGCCGGAGCAGGCGTTCTACATGGTCGGCGGTATCGACGAGGTGGTGGAGAAGGCCAAGAAGATGGCCAGCGCGTGATGCGGGTCACGGTCATCTCGCCAGAAGCTGCCATCTTTGACGGCGAGGCCGACGCGGTGAATGCGCCGGCCTACGACGGCCATGTGGGCATACTGCCGCATCATGCGCCCTTCATGACCCTGCTCGGATCTGGTATCCTTACCGTGCGCGCTGGAGAAAACGAGCACCAGTTCCACGTGGATGGTGGGTTCCTCCAGGCGGTCAACAATACCGTCCGCATCGTGGCGGAAAAAGTGAAAGGACATGCTCGTGCGTCGTAGTCTCCTGCTCACCGGTCTCCTGGTCACCGTGGTCTCGGTGTCCGCGACGGCCCAGGTCATCGGTACACCCGTCTACAAGACCCCCTATGCCGGGTTCAAGCACTCCGAACTCGCCGGCTACATCTCCGATCCGGGCGAAGGCGTCAGCATCGCGGTCCAGGGCGAATACCGGATCAACCGGAAGAAGTACGACATCGGCCTGACCGTCGGGTTCGCGGATGCCTCGGGAAATGGCGATGGCCTCTTCGGTGTCGGTCTCGATGGCCGGACCGCGCTGGCCAGGCATACCCAGGACTTCCCGCTCGACGCCGCGCTGACCGCCGGTGTTGGCGCGCTGTTCGGCAGTGGCGACGTGGGATTCATCATCCCGGTGGGCGTCACGCTCGGCCGCGAGATCATCCTCGAGGGCTCCAAGATCAGCTTTACCCCGTACGTACATCCGGTCCTCGCCCCGGTGCTCGGCAGTGACAATGTGGTCGGCAACGACATCCAGTTCGGTCTGGGCCTCGGCGTGGACGTCGGGTTGAGCGCCTCGTTTCATCTCCGGGTCAGCGGTTCGGTCGGTGACATCGAGGGCGTCGCCATCGGTCTTGCCTGGAATCGCTGAGCGACGCCAAGCCCGTTGGCCGCATCATGCAGGCACGGCGACCCTCTCTGGCTGTGGCCAGAGAGGGTCGTCTCCTATTGCTCCACTATGTTCGCATTGACTTGCCCAAGCGCCTGTCGGTAGCTTGCGCCGCCTTCATCTGACTCGAAGCCTGGAGCACCCATGATCCGCGTGTCCCGTCGTGCCCCGCTGCTGACTCTCGCCCTGCTTGGTTTCGCCTCGCGGGCCGAGGCCCAGGTGCAGGTGACCGGCCTGCCGGTCCGCAACGCTGGTATCTCCACCGGGTTCTCAATCGGGGCCGAAGTTGGCTTTCCCGGCACCGACTACGGCAAGGGCACGGCCTTTGGCGCTCGCGGTGCGATCAGTGTGGGCCCGCTCGGGCTGAGCGGCGTCGTGTCCAGCTGGAAGCCCAGAGGCTCCGCGTCGGCGACCGCGATTGGTGGCTACGCCAGCCTCAAGGTGTTCGGCGGGCCGCTGATCCCGCTCTCGGTGACACTGCAGGGCGGTGCGGAGTACGCCCAGCGGAACGGGCTAAAGGATCTCCACATGCCGGTGGGGCTTGGCATCGCGCTCAAGATTCCCAATCCCGCACTGGCGATCAAGCCGTGGATTGCGCCACGCCTCGATATCTCCCGTACCTCGACGGTCATCAAGAGCAACACAGATACCCATTTTGGCATCAGCGGCGGCGTGGATTTCAGCCTGTTGGGCGGAATCGGATTTGGCGTGGCGTACGACCGGGTGTGGGGTGACAACGGGGTGAATCCCTCGGTCCTCAGCGCCGGCGTAAGCTACACGTTCAAGGTGCCAGGCCTATGAGCGTGTCTACTGCCGGGACCCGGACGCGGTTGCACCGGCTGGCACCGGTCGTGGCTTTGGCGCTGTTCACCGCGTCGCAGGCGGGGTGCTCGCTCACGCTGGATGCCACGACCCTTGGCGTCCCCGCCACGCTTGCCTCCTCCGCGAGCGCTCCGGCCGAGGGCACGAAATTCAGCGTGACCAGTCGCGCCCTGTATGGCTTCTGGGGACTTGCGAAACTGTCGGAGCCGTCGCTCAGGAAGACGCTGGCCAGCCAGCTGGCCGGCGGAAAGTCGGTGGCCGATGTGCGAATCAAGGTCCGCAGCAAGTTCAGTGACCTCGTCATCACTGCATTGACGCTCGGCCTGCTCGTCCCGCGGGCGGTGACGATTGAAGGTGTGGTGGTCGGACAGTAGGGCCGGCCGCGACTAGCGAGTCCTGCCGGGGCAGTTGATCATCGAACGAATAGCGGTTCGACCTGGCCGGCAATTCTGTCCGCCGCTCCCGCGTCAGCCTCAACCGCCCGTCGCGCGGCCCGCCCCGCCGCCTGACGGGCGTTCTCGTCCTGCAGCCAGTGCACCCACAGGTCAGCCAGCGCCCCGGCACTTCCGGCGGCGGGCAATGATACCAGACCCCCGGCGGCCCTCAGGCGCAGGGCGGCCAGATGACCGTCGCAGCGCGGCCCCGTGATCACGGGCAGACTCCATCCCGCTGGCTCCAGCACGGAGTGCAGGCCGGCCCGCCCGAATCCGCCACCGACATACCCGATTACGCCCAGGCCATAGAGCAGTGCGAGCGACCCAACCCGATTCTCCAGCAACAGTGGATCGGTCGTGCTGGCCGCCTCGACCGCGACGGGACTGGGCAGGTGGGAGCCCGCCGCCTGCCGCGCGATCCTGCCGGGCAGATCTGCCGTCGGCTCATGCGGGACCAGCACCAGTCGCGCATCCGAACGTTCCCGCCTGACGAGCGCGAACGCCTCGAGCAGGACGGACTCATCGTCCCGCCAGGTGGATCCGGCGACAAGCGCTGGGCCGCCACCGGCGAGTTGTGGCGTGAGGCGCGCCGAGCCTTGCTGCTGAATCCGCTCGATGACGGCATCCGCGCTCGGGTCTCCGAGCACGGCAAGCGCGGAGGGGCGCACCCCCAGCATCTCGAGCCTCGCGGCGTCGGCGGTGTCGACGGCGGCGACAACATCGAGCGAAGCGTAGGCAGCATGCGTCATCGCCCGCGCGAGGCGGCCGAGTCTGCCGCTGCCGGGCCCCACCGTCGCCCCGATCAGGCCGACCCGAACGCCAGCGGCTTTGGCTGCGAGGATGAACTCGGGCCAGACGTCGAGCTTGCTGATCAGCGTGACCTGGGGTTGAACATCCCGCAGAAAGGCGGCGACGACGTCCGGACGGTCCCACGGCAGGAACGCCGAGATGTCCGCGCCGAACGCGGCGGCCACGCTGGATCCGGAGGGGCTGGAACAGGTCACGGCCACCAGCCAGTCGGGATGGCGTGCCCGCAGCCGGGTGAGCACCGGTTCCGCCTGACGCAGCTCGCCGGCGGAGGCGGCGTGCAGGTGGAGCAGCGGCCGTCCGGGCTCTCGCGTGGTGCGGTTCCAGGTCGGGAGTCGTGCGCCGTCGTCCCGCCGCCCGCTGAGGCCCGCCCGGAGCTTCGGGGAGAGCAGCGCCGCCGCAGGGAGCAGCAGGCGCGCCCCCCAGGTGATCGTTCGATACAGCAACGGCGGTCTGGTCATCGAGGGAATGTCCCCGTCCTCGGATTGGCGGGCAAGGTGTTCTGGCTGATGCGGGGTGCACGGATGCACTTGCGCCGGTGCGCGGTATTTTCTACCTTCGGATCGTCCGCCCGAAGTTCCACCCTGCTGAGAGGAGGTGATCCATTGTCTAGTGACAGTTGCATCGGTGGCTCGAACAGGGCAAACGGTCGCCTGGTGAGTTGCTGATCCTGCGGGCGCCACGGTAGTTGCTGGCGCCACCGACCCGGGGATCGCCTCGAGTCCGATGCACCCACCCGCGCAGTGGAGCCACGGTACGCCCTGGCTCTGCTGCGCGGGTTCTATTT
>JANOFA010000787.1:0-4012 GCA_031413355.1 Gemmatimonadota bacterium
GGGAACCATCGGACTTTTGCAGGTACAGCACGCCGGGCGGCTGGTCGTACCCGTTGTAGCCGACATCGAACCGGGCCGGCCCGAGCGGTGTGCTGATCCGCAGGCCCATCCCCGGCGTCACCCGGAACTGTATCGGCGCCAGGTTGGACTTGCCGCGCTCGTACAGCGTGCCCCCGTCCACGAAGAACGCCAGCGTGAGGCGATTGCCCCAGACCGGCGAGGGCACCCGCAGCTCCAGCTGTCCGATGGCGAGGGTGTTGCCGCCCGTAGCGCTGAAGCGGGGGCGCAGCTTGCCACTCCTGAGATCGAGACTGTCCTGCAGGGAGAGCGAGTCCCGGCTGAGGACATAGACCACCGGCCCCAGGCCGTTGAGGTCGTAGCCGCGCACGTCATTCGGCCCACCGGCATAGAACCGCTGTTCCGGCGGGATGAAGCTGCCGCTTGCGCTGTCGAGGGAGATGCTCGGCGAATACACCGCGCCACCGCGCAGGTGGGCGGCCAGCACTACGGATCCGCCGAGGGACTTGTACCAGGCCAGGTCGGCGGTCACCCGGGTGAACTCCTGCAGCCGCGCGCTGCCGGTGAAGCGCGAGCTGTGGTTCAGGTCAACGGCGTAGATGTGACCGCGGGTGGGATCCAGGGGATTGTTGGCCCGCGGCCAGCTGACCCCCGCGCTGACCACTCCCAGCACCCGCTTCTCCCGCAGGCGACTCGCATCCGCCGGTGTGCAGGCGTTGAAGAAGGCGCAGAATGTGGCGCTGGAGGCGATCGTGTTGCCGTAGGAGAGGCGATAGCCCACACTGATCGGAACGTTTCGTGCGGTCTCGCGCCGCAACCCGACGCTGGCGCCGATCTCCTCCCGCCGGTACACCTTGAATTCCGAGCGCCGCTCGGCGAAGAGGGTGTAGGTGCTGGTGATCAGCGGGGAAAAGAACCGCGGCTGCCGGATCGACGCAGTCACGCTGTAGGTCGCGCGGGCGGAGGCGATCGTGTCATCCTTGAGGCTCGAACAGATCGAGCGGTCCAGCCCGGCGTCGAACGGCTGGCCGACCCCGACCTTGCCGACGCGTGCCGACAGCTCGAACAGCCGCCCCGTGCCAAACAGGTTCCGGTCGGAGTAGCTCGCACCTCCACGAAAGCAGTCGTTGGTCGCAAAGCCCGCGCTGCTGCTCACCCGGTGGGGCGGGCCCTCCGCGACCACCACCGCCAACGGCACCACGCCGGACTCGGGCTGGAAGCGGGACGAGTCGATCGTCACCGTGGCGAGACGGAAGAGCTGCGTCTGGTACAGCTTCCGCTGGCTCTGAAAGAGATCCTGCTGACTGAAGCGCTGGCCCGGCCGGGCCGGGAGGAGTTGGCGGATGAACGTCGTGTCAACCTGCTTCGCTCCCACCACCGTCACGGCCCCGAATGCCGATCGCGGTCCGGGAACCGCCTCCAGGCCGACCTTCGCATCGCGCGCCGCCCGATCCACGGTGTACGTGCGATACACCTCGGCGCCGGGGTAGCCCAGATTCCGCAACCGGCTGATGATCGTGTCGGCACTCGCCTGGAACAGGAACCGGTCGAACGGCCGGCCAGTGCGCAGCGGCAGGTCCTCACGCAGATCGCGTTCGTCGTGCGCGGAAATCGAGTCAAGCCCATGTACCTCAAACGCGGAGACGACCACCGGCGGGCCTTCCGCAATCCGAAACGTGAGGCGAATGTCCTTCCCGCTCCGCCGCACGACGGTATCCACTGTGACATCCATGAATCCGCTCTGCCGATAGAGCAGGGTCAGGCGCAGAACGTCCCGCCGGAACTCAGTCGCGTCGAAGGTGCGCTTCTCCCCCAGACCCAGCCAGCGAACGAACCACTGGCGGGCGAACCAACTGGAATTGGTCGTACCGATCGCGGCGCTGAGCGTCGCGTTGTCCAGCGCGTGATTGCCGGCAAAGGTGAGACCTCGCACCACAGTGACGGGCTCCTGTGCATGCAGCGGCGCGCCCCCCAGTGCCAGCGTCAGCAACAGCAGCAAGCCCGCGGGGCGGCGCGTCATAAAATCAGACAGGAGGGCGCGGGGATCACCCGGCGCACAGCATGATTGACGGCATGATCCAAGTGCTGTAGGATGGCGGAGTTACGCGAGAGAGTCAACGCTCGAACCGCTTCACCGGGGAACGTGCATGAATCGGACACATGAGCCGCACAAACGGCGACATCACTCCGGCCTCGACCGGACGGCTGACCGGTGGCCAGGCCGAGCGCGACGCTGGCTGGTGGCGGCGTCGCTTCCACCCGTGCTGTTCGCCATGCTCGGCTCCACGGAAAACCTGACGGCGCAGCTCCCGAAAGCCGCCGTCCGCCAGCTTGATGCACTGCTGGATGCCCCACCGTTCAACCGGTTGCTCTGGGGTGTCGCCCTGGTGGACGAACAGGGACGGCTATTGTACGGCCGCAACGCCGATCGCCTCTTCATCCCGGCCAGCAACGCCAAGCTCGTGGTCAGCGCCGTCGCCGCGACGCTGCTCCCGGCCGACTGGACCGTCACGACCAGTCTCTACAGCGCGGCATCGGTCCGGGACCACGTTCTCGAGGGCGACCTGATCCTCTACGGCCGGGGCGATCCCACCTTCAGCCGCCGGTGCTACGCGACCGACACCACCCTGAGCGGCGTCTGCGACACCGACCCCTTTGCCCGGCTGCGGGAGCTGGCGCGGGCCCTGGCCGAGAGCGGCATCACCAGCGTCGCCGGCGATCTCATTGGTGATGGAAGCTGGTTTGCCGGTGAGTTGACGCGCGGGGACTGGAACAGCGAAGATCTCAACTGGTGGTATGCCGCCCCGGTGAGCGGACTTGGCTTCAACGACAACAGCGTGGAGATCACCTGGCAGCCGGGTACGGCGGTCGACGCGCCCGCGGTGCTCCACCTCGAGCCGTCGCTCGGAGATGTCACCCTCGAAAACCGCACCCGGACTGTCGCCGCCGGCGGAGAAAGCGATATCGGCGACCGGATGTACCGGGTCCCAGGCACGCTGCAGCTCTGGGCCGAGGGCACCGTGGCACTCGATCATGGCGAGTCCGTCGAGTCGTTTGCCCTGCCGGACCCCGATCTCTTTACCGCCCGCGCCTTCCGCCAGGCCCTCAGCGAGGCGGGCATCAGCGTCATCGGCACCACCCGCAGTACCACTGATTCGCTCGCCACACTGTCCGCGCGCCAGACACCACCGCTGGCCGAGACCACCAGTCGCCCGCTGCGCGACTGGATCTTCCCGATCCTCAACACCAGCCAGAACTGGTACGCCGAGATGCTGCTCAAGCAGCTGGGCCGTCAATTCGGGACCAGCGGATCGTGGGATGGGGGCCTGATGGTCGAACGCCGTGTGCTCATCGACTCGATGGGGATCGACTCCACCCTCTTCAGTCTGGCCGACGGCTCCGGTCTCTCGGCGAAAAATCTCGTGTCGCCGCTCGCCTTTACCCGGCTGCTGCAGTACATGCGGGCCCGGCCAGGCGTCGCCGCCTTCAGCGCGGCACTGCCGCAATCGGGAAACACCGGCTCGCTGAAGCGGCGGTTCATTGACACACCGATCGAGGGAAAGGTGCGGGCCAAGTCCGGCAGTATCGCCCGGGTCAACACGCTGTCGGGGTATATCGAACTGCCCGGCCGGACCCTGACCTTTTCAGTGCAGGCCAATCACCACGCCCTCGGCGGACGACAGATGCTGGCGCAGATCGACAGCATCGTCGTGGCCCTGGCGAAGGCGGCGGGGCGCACCAAGTAGAGGCCGCCTATAGGCGGCCTCTACGGCGCGCCCCACCGCGCCCAACCACCGAACCCGGGATACCCGATGCGCCTCCTCCTGATCCGCCACGCCGATGCCGGCGATCGCAACCCCGCGCTCTGGCCCGATGACACGGAACGGCCACTCTCCGAGCGCGGCCGTAAGCGGCACGAAAAAGTCGCCAAGCGGATGCGGCGCCAGGACCTGGTGCCCGACCTCCTGCTGTCGAGTCCGTGGCTCCGCGCCTG
>JANOFA010000788.1:0-3427 GCA_031413355.1 Gemmatimonadota bacterium
GTTGCACCCACGAGATGTAGACCACAAAGGAGACCAAGGCTATCTGCGCAAGATTGGCAGAAAAAGGTGGAACCGCTGGTTGTCCCTATCGAATACATCGAATATCTTGGCCTTGTCCCCGCCTGCCCACACGGCATTTAACGGAAAGTGAATTGGTCATGCGTTTCTCATACCTCCTCGTCGCCGGCGCGGTGTTGGCCACGGTCACTGCGGCACTCCCGACCGTCAGCCCGTCCGACCGTCTGACCTCGGCACTCCCGACCGTCCGACCGTCCGCCTCGCTGACCGCCGGTCCGAATGCCACGGTCTACCACTCCCCCACCTGTGGCTGCTGCAAGAAGTGGGTGGACTACCTCAAGGCCGATGGCTTCACGGTGAAGTCGATCGAGCAGGAGGACCTGACCGACATCAAGGCTGAGCTGGGCGTGGTGCCCAAGGTCCGCTCCTGCCATACCGCGGTGATCGCCGGCTACGTCATCGAGGGCCATGTGCCCACGGCCGATATCCGCCGACTGCTCAGCGAAAAGCCGAAGGTCATCGGCCTCGCCGCCCCTGGCATGCCCCCCTCCTCTCCCGGGATGGACGGCGCAAAGCAGCCCTACGACGTGCTGACGTTCGATGGCAAGGGGGCGACGACGGTGTGGGCTCGGCACTGACAGTGGGCGCCAGGGAGTAGGCGCGAGGCGGGGAGCGAAAAGAACAACTTGAGGGCCCCCGAGTCTAGGATTCGAGGGCCCTCTTTGGATTCACACCTGTTTCGCCTCGCGCCTCGCGCCTACCGCCACTCACTTTTCATGCTTCTCGCCTATCGCCTCGCGCCTACCGCCACTCACCCCTGCGCTACGACTAGAACTGAATCTGCGCCCCCATCTCCACCACCCGGTTGGGTGGCAGGTTGAAGAACGTCGTCGCCGACTGGGCGTTCCGGCTCATGAGGATGAACAGCCGTTTGCGCCAGAGGGCGAGCCCCGGGGGCCGCTCCGGATCCGGCGCCGAACTGGGCTGGGCTGGCCGCGCATCCTTGGAGGCGATCAGCGTTTCCCGGCCGAGGTAGAAGGTCGTTTCCATCGGCCGGACGCTGACGCCGTACGCCTGCAACCCGCGCAGGACCGAGGGCACGTCCGGGGTATCCATGAAGCCGTAGCGCGCCGTCACCACGTAGAATTTCTGTCCCAGGTCCTGGAACTCCATGCGGTCCTCGTCGGGAACGAAAGGGACGTCCTCGGTCTTGACCGACATGAGGATCACCTGTTCGTGCAGCACCTTGTTGTGCTTCACGTGGTGGAGCAGGACAGGTGGAGCGCCACCGGAATATGAAGTCATGAAGACGGCGGTTCCGGGGACTCGCTGAGGAATGCGCTTCGCGACGTCATTGAGGAAGAGGTCGATCGGCAGGGAAATGTCCTTCATGATCCAGGCAAGACGCATCCGTCCCCGCTTCCAGGTACTCATCAGCGTGAAGATGAACGCCGCCATCGCCAGCGGGAACCAGCCGCCATGCGGGATCTTGGTCAGGTTCGCGCTGAAGAATGTCACATCGACGATCAGGAAGAGACCGGCCAGTCCGATCGCCTTCCAGGCCGGCCAGCCGAAGCGTTCCCGCGCGATGACGCTGAAGAGCATCGTCGTGAAGGTCATCGTGCCGCAGACCGCGACACCGTACGTGCCCGCCAGATTGGTGGAGTTCTTGAATGCGAGCACCAGCCCGATGCACCCGACGGCCAGGGCCCAATTCACCTCGGGAATGTAGATCTGGCCCTTCTCCGTCGTCGAGGTATGGATGATTGTGACGCGGGGCGAGTACCCCAGCTGAACCGCCTGTTGAGTCAGGGAGAACGCCCCCGAGATGAGTGCCTGCGAGGCCACCACCGCCGCTCCCGTGCCGATGGCGATCATCGGATACAGCCCCCAGGACGGGACCAGGGCGTAGAAGGGGTTGGTGGCGGCGGTGGGGTCGCGCAGCAGCAGCGCCCCCTGACCGAAGTAGTTCAGCAGCAGGGCGGGGAGGACGACCGCGAACCAGGCCAGCCGGATCGGCAGCTTCCCGAAATGTCCCATGTCGGCGTACAGCGCCTCGCCACCGGTCACCACCAGCACCACGGCCGCCAGCACCTCGAACGCCTCCCACCCCTCGGTGCGGAAGAGTTGCACGATATGCCAGGGGTTGAGTGCCGCGAGTACCCCGGGCTCCAGGCTGATACCGTAGATCCCCAGCGCCGCGATACAGATGAACCAGAGCGTGGTCACCGGACCGAAGATGCGGCCGACCACCGCTGTCCCGGAGCGCTGCACCGCGAAGAGCGCGACGATGATCGCGAGACTGATCGGCAGCACCAGGTGCTCCAGCGCGGGCGCGGCGACCGTGAGCCCTTCCATGGCGCCCAGCACCGAGATGGCCGGAGTGATGATGCCATCGCCGTACAACAGGGCCGCGCCAAACAGGCCGGCGCCGATGAGAATCGTTCGGGTGCGCCCCACCCGTTCCATCGGGCGGAGCAGCGCGAGCAGCGCGAGGATCCCGCCCTCGCCCCGGTTGTCGGCCCGCAGCATGTGGACGACGTACTTGAAGGACACCAGGAAGTTGAGCGACCAGAACACCAGGGAGAGTATCCCCAGGACGTTCTCGCGGGTCGCCGGCATCCCATGCGTGCCGCTGAAGCACTCCTTCAGCGCGTACAGCGGACTGGTGCCGATATCACCATAGACCACGCCGAGCGCCGCGAGCGAGAGCCCCGCGAGCGCCTTCTTCGACATCGGCCCGCGGGGCGTGTCGCTCACGTCGCCTGCACCGCAGGCTCGGCCCGCATGAACAGCGTGGCGATGAAGAGCAGGAGGATGATCACCGCCGAGCCGACGCACCAACGGCAGATGGCGTGAATCACGAACAGCTCGACGTAGGTGAGATAGACGCTGAAGGCGACGCCGCCAGCGCTCAGCACGCGGAGCAGCCCGGGCCAGCGCGCCCTGCCCGGCTGCTGCAGCGCCAGGATGCTCAAGCCCAGGAGTGCGGCATACCCCACCAGGCCGAGCAGCGGGACCTCGATTCCGAGGAACTTGCTGTAGGAGGAGAACTGCACCTTGTCACAGCCGCCGGTGCCACAGGCGAGTGTGCCGATGTAGCCCAGCTTGTACAGGTACAGGTAGAGCGAGACGAACAGCCCGGCAAGACTCAGCAGGGCCGCCGCCATCCGGGTGCGCATGCTACTGGGCCGGTCCGCCTGCGAGCGAGTCCAGCATCGCCTTCAGCATGTCGTAGTGCACCGAACGGCCGCCCAGGAACAGCTTGCCATTGACCAGAAAGGTCGGCGTGGACGGGACGCCGGCGGCCATCCCTTCCGCCTTGCTCGCCTGCAGCCGTCCGGCATACCGCGCCGACTGCATGCACTCCCCGTACTTGGGGAGATCCAGTCCGACACCTTTCGCGTAG
>JANOFA010000789.1:0-12119 GCA_031413355.1 Gemmatimonadota bacterium
CGCCTCGAGGGGGACCGGCTCCACCTGGATCAGCCGCGACTGGGTCCGGCGCAGCGCAATGAGCGCCCCCCGGATCTGGTACGCGGTGGGATCACCGGCGACACTGGCGAACTCGGCGCTGATGACCGTACCGGGGACCACGCCGAGGTCCAGCAGCCGGCGGCGTTCGGGCCCCTGACAGGCGGCGGCGATCCGCACGACGCGGCCGGCGGCGCCAGGAGTGATATCCGCCAGCGTGGGATGGGTGACCTCGTCCAGTTCGATCCCCGCCGCCAGCGGTTCCACCGTAATGCTGGCCGCGGCCACCGGCGCGAGCGCATGCTCACGGCCCTCGAAATTGAAGCGCACCACCTGGGCCGAACTTTCCAGCAGCCGGAGCCGGGCGCCGGGCCGGAGCCCCTCCGCCAGCAGCCGGTCGAAGAGTTCGGCCGGTTCGTCCTCGAGATGCAGCACTTCGGCGGCGGTCCCGGCAGGGAGCGTGCTCAGCGGCCGACCGCCGCGGGCGGGAAGTTCACCGGTGACGGTCGGGATCGGGTCGCCATGGGGATCGTAACGTGGATGACCCATCCGGGCGGCCAGCGCTTCCGCCGCTTCGGTGGTGAGTGCGTGCTCTTCCCGCTCCGCCAGGGTGTGCCAGAGCTCCGGCGCGATCCCGGTCCGGTCGGCGAGATACCGCTCCCAGAGCCGGTGGGTCCGCACGATGCGCAGTGCGTAGACTCGCCCCGCTTCGGTGAGGACCAGTCGATCCCCCTCTGCCTGGGCCAGCTCCCGCGTCGTCAGCCGCTCCACCAGCCGCACCGCCAGACCGCGGCGAACCTCGAGCGCTCCGGCCAGGCTGTCGATGGTCGCCGGCAGTCCGGAGGCGGCGGCGTGATAGAGGTGCTTGAGGGCATCCTCCATTCGCACCCGCTCATTCATGCCCTTGAGCAGCAACCCGCGCGCGACGAGCCCGCGCCCCGGCCAGAAGACCAGGAGCGAGAGGACAGTGACAAGGCCGAAGATCAGGAGCGCGCTGGCGGGGTCGACCATGTTGGTAAGGCGAATCCTGAGTGATTGTTGTGGGAAAGTTTAATTTAGTATATGCGAAATTGCAAGAGTGAGTGGGCGGTAGGCGGTGGGCGGTTGGCGCGGGACGTGACCTGGAGCGCGGACCGAGTTTGATGAGCGTGCTGCCTGCTGCCTACTCCCCACCGCCTAGCGCCTGCCGCCGCCTCAATCCTCGCCGAGCATCTCAAGCACGGGTGTGAGCACGCGCTCAGTCAGACCCCAGACGATGTGCCCACTCAGGTGATAGGCGGGGAAGGCGCGGTCCTGCCCGTAGAGTGACACGATGGTGTCGCGATAGCGCGATGGATCCTGCAGGTCCGTGAGCGGGACCCAGAAGGCGTCGGCCACCTCAGCGCTGAGCCGGAGGGAGGGACGGTCCGGGAGGGCAAAGACGGCGGGGCGGACCACCACGACCCGAGGCAGTGGGGTCCGGGGCCAGACATCGTCGAGCGTGCCCAGCAGCTGTGAGCTGTCGAGCAGGCAACCGACTTCCTCTTCGGTTTCCCGGATGGCGGTGGCGAGGAGATCCGAGTCGGTGGGATCGCGCCGTCCGCCCGGCAGACCGATATGCCCCGACCAGGGATCGCCGACCCGCTCGGCGCGCCGGATCAGCAGCACGGCGTCGGGGTCGGGGGCGATCAGGAGGGCGACACCCGCCCAGGCATCGGCGGCGGTGGCGGTGGGATGCTCGACGGGCTGACGGCGGGCGAGGGCGCTGGCGATCCGCCGCTGGGTGGGACTCAGTGGCAGCCGCACCCGCCGCTGCCGCATCCCCCGCCCTGCCCACCCGAGGGGGGACCAAAGTTGGCAGGACCAGGACCACCGTTGCCACCGGTGGACCGGGCGGGGCGGGACATGAGTCGCTCAACCTTGCGGCTGTCGCAGGCGGGGCAGGCGATCACTGTCTCGCCGCGGACGAATAGCTCGAAATCGCGGGCGCACTTGGCGCAGTGGTATTCGTAGATGGGCATGAGTGGATGGTGTTGGGATAGAGGGGTAGGAGTCAATGGGAGCGCACCGGCAGGGACCGATCGGTGGTCGGCCCCTACAGATGCCGTCCCAGCCATTTCATCGTTTCATCGAACACCTGGGCCAGGTCGGGCGAGATCCCGGCGAACGGATGCACCGCGCCAAAGGTGTGCCCCGCGTCCTCGATGGTGATGAAGCGCGGAGGACGCACTGCCGCGGCCGCGGCCAGTGCGCGCGCTTCGATCAGGGGGACCGCCGGGTCGGCGGAACCGTGCAGCAGTAGCCAGGGCGCGGTGAGTTCCGCCGCCGCGGCCTGGATGTCGAGCTCGGTGGGGTGCTGCTCGATGTCGTCGAGCACATCGACGTAGAGCGGCAGCACCTGACCGGTGCGGGTATTGACGATGTCGAGCTTCCCCGCGGCGCGCCACTCCGCCGCCTTGTCGAGCCAGCGGTCCACGGTGGCGATCGCGGCCCAGGTCACGAGGGCGTGTATCCGGGGATCGCGCCGCGCTGCGAGAATAGCTATCCCACCGCCGCGTGAGTGGCCCACCAGGCCGATCACCGTGGTCGGCGCGATGCCGAAGGTGCCCTGCTCCAGCGCATCGAGCACGGTGTGGACGTCGCGCAGTTCGATGGTGAAGGCGTTGTGGCCGAATCGTTCCGGATAGGCGAACTCGCCGCGCTCATTCACGCCGCAGCCGCTGACGTTGACCGACACCGCGGTGAATCCGGCCCGCGCGATCCGCTCGGCCAGTACCGGGAACATCCCCCATTCCTTGAAGCCCTTGAAGCCGGGGAGGATCACGACCGCCGGTCGCGCCAAATGGCGGTCGCTGGTATGGACATCCACCGCGATCGGGCCGAGGACGCCGGGGAGGGTGTGACGGGTGAGGGTGGGGGTGGCCATGGGATTCTCTACTCTACCGCCGACTCCAGCAGCTCCACCGTCCCCGCATCCGCGTCCAGCCGCGCCCGCACGCCCAGCGGCATGGTCCACTGATCGTCGACATGACCGATGGGAAAGCCGCAGGCGACGGGGACACCGAGGGGGCGGAGATAGGTGGCGAGCACTTCATCGAAACCGAGTGCACCACCGTCGCCGGTGCCTCGCTTGAGCTCGGTGAACTGCCCCACGATCACACCCGCGAGGCGGCCAAGCGCGCCGGTCATCCGCCACTGCGCCAGCATGCGGTCCACCTTGTAGAGGTCTTCCCCAACATCCTCGAGGAAGAGAATGGCCCCGTCCAGGTCGGGAAAGTGCCGGGTCCCGATGAGGCAGGTGAGCAAGGTGAAGTTGCCGCCGATGAGCGGACCGTCCGCAACACCGCCACTGATTGCGACGATGCGCGGTGCGCGCGGCACCAGCACGCCCGCGGGCGCCGGGAGCCCGGCCAGTCGTCCGGGCGCGGAAGCGGTGGTCAGCACCCGGGTGAAGTGACCGGCGCTGAATGGTGTGAGTGGCGCGCGCGCCATGGGACCATGAATGGTGACGACGCCGGTGGCCTGGTGCAGCCATACGAGCAGCGCCGTGACATCGGAAAAGCCGATGACCGGTTTGGGCCGCCGGGCAAAGCCGGCGACATCCACCTGATCGAGAATCCGGGTGAGCCCGTAGCCGCCCCGCACGCACCAGACGGCGTCGATCTTCGGATCGGTCAGCGCCTGATTGAGATCCGCGAGGCGCTCGGCGTCGGTGCCGGCCAGGTAGCCATGGCGCGCGAGCACATGTGCCCCCGCGACCGGTTCCCAGCCCAGCGCGCGACAGAGTTCGCTGCCCCGCGTGAGATCGTCGTGATCGCTCAGTGGTCCCGCCGGGGCAACGAGTGCGACACGGCTTCCCGGAGCAATCGCTCGCGGCCGAATCAAAGTCTTTGACCCCATTACCTCTCCCCATGTAGATTGCCCGCGCGATTCAACCCCCTGGAGCGCCAGCGTTGCGCACATCGCATCCCACACTACTCACGATCGGCCGTGCCATGGCCGTGCATCGTGACACAATTCTAGTCGAATGGGCCGACTGGCTCGCCGATCGCGTCGCGTCGGCCGGCATGATTCCCCGCAGTACCATCGACCGCGAACTGCGCCTGCTGCTCGAGATCCTGATTGAATCGGTCGGCCCGATGCGGCGCTCGGTGAGCGAGGTCTGGTACCACGCCTGCGAGCACTACGGCCGGGTCGGCGCAGCACGGGGACTCGCCGCCGGGGAGATTGTCGAGGAGCTGCAGTACCTCCGCTCCCTGCTCATCCGCCGGATCGGTCCGGTCCTCACCCCGCTGCGGCAGCGCCAGGCGATGGCCATCATTCTCCGCCTGAACAGCGTTCTCGACAAGGGGATCGCCATTGCCGTGGTGGGCTACACCGACGCGCTGGTCGCCACCCTTTTCGTCCAGAACGGCGTTCCCGCCCCCGATACCGCGCTTGACGCGCACGATATCGCCCGGCAGCTGGAGCAGCTGGAGACTGAGCTGGCGGGGGTGGTGCGGCACCGATAGGCGGTGGGCGGTGGGCGGTGGGCGGTGGGCGGCTCGAAGGTACTCCTTGTCATCCTGAGCGAAGCGAAGGATCTCTTTGCCCCGGAGGTGAACTCGAGCCTCGGCTCCGGCCCCAGGAGATCCTTCGTCGCTGCGCTCCTCAGGATGACACCACTTCCTGCTGGCTGACGGCTGAACGCTGAATGCTGAATGCTTACCGCCAACGGCCAACGGCCAACGGCCTCTGCAATGACCCTCCTCCTCCTCGCCCTCCCCTGGCTGCTCACTCCGCTCGCACTGATTCGCCTGGCGAAGAAAACGCCATCCCTGGAACAGCATCCCGCCGTGGAGGACGGTCCGCTGGTCAGCGTGATCGTCCCAGCGCGGAATGAGGCGACCACGATCACGACGGTCATCAGCTCCGTCCTCGCCACCAGTTACCGCAACGTCGAACTCATCGTGGTCGACGATCGCTCCACCGACGCGACCGCCGCATTGGTGCGCGACCTCGCCAGCGGCGACCCACGACTCCGCCTGATCTCCGGCGCCGAACTTCCGCCCGAGTGGTATGGGAAGCCCTGGGCCTGCCATCAGGGCGCCCTGGTCGCGACCGGCGAGATTCTCCTCTTCACCGACGCCGATACCCGACACGCCCCCGCCCTGCTCGGTCACGCCGTGAGTACACTCCGGGCGACGGGAGCCGACCTCCTCACAGTTGCGCCGGAGCAACAGAGCTTCTCCTTCTGGGAGCGCTCGGTCATGCCGCAAGTCTGGCTGCTGCTGGGCCTGCGCTACCATCCCGACACGGTGAACCACGCGCGGCGCGCCAGCGACGTGATCGCCAACGGCCAGTTCATCATGATCCCGCGCGCCACCTACGAGTCGATGGGCACCCACGCCGCAGTCCGGCGCGAGGTGGCGGAGGACCTCGCCCTGGCTCAGCACTACTGGTCGGCCGGAAAGCGGCTGCATTTCGCCTTCGCCGAACGGCTGATGACGACCCGGATGTACAGCAATCTGCCGGAGATCATCGAGGGGTGGTCGAAGAACATCTACCTCGGCGGCCGACGCTCCTACCCCGATGAACCGTGGCTCCGCGCCCTGGTCCCGGTGACGTTGAGCCTCGCGATGGTCTTCTGGCTGCTGCCGCCGGCGCTGCTGGCTCTCGCGCTCGTCGGCGTTGTCCCGGCCGGCCTCCTGACCCCCGCACTGCTCGCGATCCTCGGCAGCGCTGCCTTCTGGTCCCTCATCTCGTTCGGCATGCGGATTCCCGCGCGGTACGGGCTGACCTATCCTCTCGGCGCGGCGATGACCCTGTTCATCGTGGCGCGTTCGACGCTGCGCGGCGCGGGACGAATCGAGTGGAAGGGGCGGACGTATGGGACGGCGGTGAAGAGGGAGTAGGCGTAAGGCGGTGGGCGGTGGGCGCAAGGCGCGAGGCGGAGGCTCGTGTCTGTCATTGCGAGGAGGCCCGCAGGGCCGACGAAGCAATCTGTATCGGGGTATCTCCGGCAGGAATTGCTTCGGTCGCTTCGCTCCCTCGCAATGACAACATGGGAGGTCAATGACGGACGGCGGACGGCGGACACCCGACCGCCTGACCGCCTGACCGCCTGACCGCCTGACCGCCAACGGCTAACGGCCAACGGCCAACGGCCTCCTCAGCCCCCGCACCGCCGTCCCCACCTGCCAGACCGCCATCACCCCCACCGAGGTCAGCATGAGCGGGTGACCTGGTGGTGCGAGGAAGTTGCCGACCAGCCCCGCGGCACACGCCAGCGCCGCGATGCCGGACAGCCAGCGCGGCTCCGCCGCCGTGGACCAGGTCGAGAACGCAATCAGTCCCGCGGCAATCGACACCAGGAACCCCGCCAGTCGTCCCGCCATGATCGCGCCGGCGTGGGTTGCTCCGTAGACCGCGAGCACATCGGTGCCCGACGCCTGCAGTGAGGCGAATTGTGTCCCCGCACCGGTCATGTAGGCGATGTTCACCCCGTTCAGCGCGAGACCAACGCCCAGCACCGCAAAGGCGACGGCGAGTCCGGGCCGCTCTTCGGGGGTGGCGGTGAGCCAGCGGGACCACACTCCGGCGATGATCAACCCGGTGGCGTGCAGCAGGCCAAGATGTATCAGTTGCCAGTGCGGCATGGCGGCGATCATGGCGAGATCGCCGGCGGCATCGAGGGGGAGGACCGGGTGCATGGCGGCACAGACGAGCAGCAGGAGGCTCCCCGCCAGCAGCAGCAGCGCGAGCAGCCGGCTCACACGCTTTCCTTCCGGGCGGAATCGAGCACGTCGCGCACCCGGTGGGTCAGATCGGCGAGGGTCCACGGCTTCTGCAGCAGCTGCAGCTCGCCTTCGGCGAGATCGCCCCGCAGGATCTCATGGGCGGCATACCCGCTGGTAAAGAGAAACCGGACCGCCATCCCCTCCTGCCGCAGCGTCCGGTAGAGGGCGATGCCGCCGAGCTTGGGCATCACCACGTCGGTGATGATGAGATCCACCTCATCCCGATGCCGCCGATACGCCTCGAGCGCCTCGAGGCCATCGGCCGCGGTGATTACCCGGTAGCCCACCTTCTCCAGCGCCCGCTGCGCGACGCGCCGCAAGCCCTCTTCATCCTCGACTAGCAGGATGCACTCCTGCCCGCCGCGCAGCCCGGTCGGTGGCGGCGCCAGCTCGGTGAGCGGCTGGTCCTCTCGTGCCAGCGGCAGATGGATCCGCACCGCCGTCCCCCGATCGAGCTCGGTATCCAGTTCGACGAATCCGCCGTGCTGCTGCGTCAGGCCGTAGATCATCGCCATGCCGAGGCCGCTGCCCTCGCCCGGCGGCTTGGTGGTGAAGAACGGCTCGAACACCCGGGCCTTCACCCGTTCGTCCATGCCCATCCCGGTATCGCGCACTGTCAGGCAGGCGTAGACCCCGGGGCGCGCCCCGCCGGGCGGGCGGGCGACGTCCAGCCGCCGGATCTCGAGTGTCAGCGTGCCGCCACGGGCCATCGCGTCGCGCGCATTGGTGGCGAGGTTGAGGACGATCTGCTCGACGGCCCCGGCATCCGCCAGCACCTTGACCGGCCGGGGATCCCGCTGGAAGACGACATCGATGTGCGCCGGCAGCAGCCGGCCCAGCGTCGCTCGCAGGTCCTCGACCACGCGACCGAGGTCCAGCACCTGATAGGTCAGCGGGGCGTGGCGACTGAACGAGAGCAGCTTGCGGATCATCTGCGCGCCACGGCGCGCGGCAGCCTGCAGCTCGTCGAGATCGCCCTGCAGATCCGGACGCCCGGCGGGGAGCGCGTCGGCCATCATTTCGCTGTTGGCGAGGACGACAGTGAGGAGATTGTTGAGGTCGTGCGCGATCCCGCCGGTGAGCTGGCCGACCGCCTCCATCTTCTGGGCCTGGCGCAGCTGTTCCTCGAGCCGGCGCCGCTCGGAGATGTCCCGCACGATCGCCTGAAACCGCCCGTCGCCCAGGTCCCGGGCGCTGATCTCGACGTCGGCGGTCCCACCAGCTTTGCGCTGCAGGCGGTGCTCCGAGAGTACCGACCGGCCTTCCAGCAGGTCGCGCAGCCGGAATGGTTTCCGCTCGCGGTCTTCCGGCACGAGGAAGTCGTCCATCCGCTTCCCGACGATCTCCTCCCGCGGGAAACCGAGCAGCTCCTCGGCGCGTGCGTTTGCGTCCAGGATGGCGCCCTGGCGATCGCTCACCACAATGGCATCGGAGGCCTGCTCCAGCGCGCGGCGGTAGTTCGCTTCCGACTCCACCAGCTGACGCTCGGCGCGCACCCGGTCGGTGATATCGTGGACAATGGAAAAGAGCGCGGTGCGGCCGTTAATGACGATCGCGCTGGGGTGCACCTCGGTATCCCGTAGCTGGCCGGAGCGCAGCCGGTGCTGGGAAACGAAGTAGTTGCGCCTCCCGGCCTGGGCGGCCCGCGCGAGGTCGCGCAGCTCGAGTGCGCTCAGGGTATGGATTTCGGTGAGCGGCTTGCCGATCAGCTCCTCGCGCGACCAGCCGTAGAACAGCGCCGCGGCGGGATTCACGTCGATCAGGCTGAGCGTCTCCACATCAATGAGCAGAGTCACGGAAGTGGTCTTCTCGAATATCTGCCGGTAGCGCACCTCGCTCTCAACCCGCCCCTGCTCCGCTTCCGCCACGACCACAAGTGCCCGTCGCACCAGCCACCAGATGAGCAGGCTGGAGAGGGTGACATAGAACAGCCCGTCGTAGGTCCGGTACTCCGCGACCTGCTCCGCCGGCAGTCCGCTCAGGCGCAGCCAGGTGCGCTCCGAGAGGAGCACCCAGCCCGCGCCGAGCACGGCGTAGACCAGCGCGATGGCGATGGGCATCTGCCGACGGGTGAGGCGGAAACCCATGACCCGGTCGAACACGTTCAGCTGGCTCCGCGGCGGACGATGCGCAGCCCCTGCGCCGGAAGCGCACCGCCGAGGATGCGACCGCCCTGGTCCACCCACAAGCGGAATTCAACCGAACCGAGCGCGACGATCGCCGAGTCGGCGCCGAGCCGGCGCACACTGCCGACCACCGTCTGGCCGCCGCCGAGGTTGAAGAAGGGCATCGGGATGCTGTCGACACCCGCGGCAGCCGCGGCGCGACGAGTCGCCTGCTCGAGGAAGGCGATTGACAGATTCAGATAGGGGATGGGCGCCCGCTGAGTCGGCATGACCATCGTGCGCAGGCCGGAGCCGGTCATCTCATCCACCGCGACGCTGTCGTCCCTGAAGATGACTCGCGAGGTCTGCCGGGCCGGGGCGCGCTCGGGGGCATCGCGCCGCCAGACCGAGAGCTCGATCAACGGTGCGCTCTCATCCTCGACCAGGACGGCGTGATACCGCACCCGATCGCCGCCGGCGGGACCGCTGCCGCGCACCAGCGTTCCGGTCAGTTCGACCGGCCCGCGACTGAACTCCTCGACCGCGACGGTGTCGCTCCCGCGGAGGATGGAGAAGCCGCCAGCATCCTGGGCCGCTCCCGTGGTGGGGAGCAGACCGACCAGCAGGAAACCGGTCCAGCGCACGTGCTTCATGGATGATCCTTGCCGGGAGATCCTGGAGGGAGGCGCGCGGGTTTTCCCGCACCGCCCCGCCGCGAGCCGGATACAAAGCTACACACCCACCCTGCCTAGCATGGACCCCCGACCACCGGGGACTCCATGGATTTCCAGACACTTCTGCCCACTCTCAGGACCCTGCCCGACCTGCGCCGGCTGGTCGAGGCCCTGGGCCATCCCCCCGCCTGGCAACCGTTTGATCCGGGCCGGCCCGGCTGGCCCGCGCGAGCTGCCGCACAGGTCGGTGGAGTCGAGGGGTTCCCCTGGCTTGCGCTGGAGGGAGAGGACCCGCTTCGGATCGCGCGGGAAGTGAGCCGTTCGCTCGTGGCACAGGGCCGCAGTGCCGGCCTGCTCGTCTTCGACCCCGCCGCACGTCTGCTCGTCATTGCGGTGGGCGACGGGCCCACGACGCTGCTGCCACTCCTGCTGGACCAGCCAGAACCGCGCGACCTCGAACGGCTCCGCCGCCTGGCCCTCGCCGCCGGTGCGACCGGCCTCGGCTACTCCCTCCGCGCCGTCGAAGCGCTCAGTGGGGAAGATGCCGGCCAGCGGTTCTTCCGCGCCTTTCGCCAGACCATGACCCAGATGGCCAGCGGCCTCGGCGGCTGCCTGCGTCCCGCGGAGCGGGAGAGTCTCGCGCTGGTCCAGCTCACCCGCATCCTCTTCCTGTATTTCGTCCAGTCGAAAGGCTGGCTTGATGGTCAGCCTGATTTCCTCCGCCGGGCGGTGGATCGGACGCTGGGCGGCCGGCGCCGGCTGCACCGCGATCTCTTCCGGCCGCTCTTCTTCGGCACGCTCAACCGTCCGGCGGCAAACCGCGGCCGGGCCCGCGCCTTCGGCCGGATCCCCTTTCTCAATGGCGGCCTGTTCGAACCGCATCCGCTGGAGCGGGGGTGGCGGGGCGAGATCTCCGACGACTGCTGGCGTGGCGCCTTTGACGACCTCTTCGAGCGTTTCCACTTCACGGTGCATGAAGCGGGTGCGCCGGGCGCAATCGCGCCTGACATGCTGGGCCGGGTCTTCGAAGGGCTGATGGCCCCGGACGCCCGGCGATCCAGTGGCGCCTTCTACACCCCCGCCCGGCTGGTGACTCGCGTGGTCGATGCCGCGCTCGCCGCCTGGCTGAGCGAGCGGTTGCAGGTCGACGCCGCCGAAGCCGACCGGCGGCTGCAGGCACGAACACCAGACGTGCGCCTTGCGCTGCGGGACATCACCATCCTCGACCCCGCGGTCGGCTCGGGCGCCTTTCTGTTAGGCGCACTGGAACGGCTCGCCATGCTGCGCCACGGCGAGCACCCGCCCGCCGAGCTCCGCCGGACCATTCTGGAGCGCAACCTCTTCGGGGTGGACCTCAACCCGATGGCAGTCCGGCTGGCGGAACTGCGGCTCTGGCTCGCGGTGATCGCGGAGGAGACCATCACCGATCCGGTGGCGGTGCCGCCGCTGCCCAACCTCGACGGCATGCTGCGGCAAGGCGACAGCCTGCTGGACCCTGCGGCGTGCCTCGCCACGCTGGGTATCAGGCCCGATGCCGCCACCGCCGAGCTGGGTGAGCTCCGCCGCGGGTTCGTGCGGGAGGCGGGTCCGGGCAAGCAGGCCGTGCTCCGGCGGTTGCGACAGGCGGAGACGCGCGCTGTCGAGCGCGGGCTGGCGCAGGCCCATGACCGGCAGATGCAGCTGGCGACGCGCTGTCTGGTGGATGCGAAATCCCCCACGCTCTTCGGTGAACGGCGGGGTCTCGACCGGGAGCTCCGCACCCAGCTCGGTGTGGCCCGGCGCGGCGTGGCCGAGGTGCGCCGGCTGCAGCGCCGGCTCCGGCAGGAGGGGATGGTGCCGTGGTTCTCGTACGAGGGCCAGTTCGCCGACATCCTGGCAGCCGGCGGCTTCGACCTTGTCGTCGGCAACCCGCCGTGGGTCCGGGCGGAGGCGCTGCCGCCGCGCATGCGCTCGGCCCTCGCCCGACGGTATACCATCTGGCGTACCTCCGGCCGGGGCTTTCGGCACCAGCCGGATCTCTCGCTCGCATTTCTCCAGCGCAGCGTCGAGCTGCTGACCAGCGGAGGGGTGCTCGCGCTGCTGCTGCCCGCCAAGCTGGCCACGGCGGGCTATGCCCAGCGCGGGCGGCAGTTCCTCTCCCGGCGCACCACGCTGCACGCCGTGGTGGACCTGCGGGACGATCCGGGCGCGGTCTTTGAGGCGACGACCTACCCCGCCGTCATCATCGCCGCGCGACGAGTCCCGGCGGCCGGACACCGACTGCGACTCACCCTGGACCCCGCCACCGAGGCGACCCGGCCGCAGGCACTGCTCGGCACCGGCCCGTGGTTGTTAGGCACTCCGGCGACCATCGCAGCGGCCGAACTGGCGCGCGCCGATCATCCCGCCGTGGGCGCCACCGGCGCGCCCCAGCTCGGCGTGAAGACCGGCGCCAATGCGGTGTTTCTGTCACCACCTCCGGAGGTCGAGGTCACGCTGGTCCGTCCGGCGCTGCGCGGGCGGGACATCCGTCCCTTTCGTGCCCGCCCCGGCAGCCGGCTCCTCTTTGCCCATGACACCCGGGG